>JBHLPL010000035.1:0-17468 GCA_048939465.1 Promethearchaeota archaeon
AATTGATTGATAGCTTTCCACCCAGTGCAATGCATGGGCACTACAAAATCTGGGCCTATCTTCTTCATCTCCTCAATAGTTGGCCCGATGATCGGCTCAAAAATCGGCCCACTGAGGTGAAACCCACCTAAAACTGCGTGAACACTGCTCGTTCGTGCAACCTTCTGGACATGTTTAACCGTATTGATGATGCCAGAATGGGAACATCCACCGATAACTACCAGCCCTCTGCCCTTCACCTTTACTGCTACCCCCTGGTCATCATGAAAGGGATCCACAACCCATTCATCATCGATTTTCGCCTCAGCCCAGGGAAAACCTTTCTCAAAATCCGTTACTCGCTGCACCTCTCCTGAAACCAAGATAAGATCTGAGGCCAGTGTAGAAGCCTCTTTAGCTTTATGAAGTGCCACCCCGCTTTCTTTTAGGGCTGCTTCATCTAACGCAGGAAAGTCGACTATCCTCATATGGGGGACATTGAGGCGGCGCTCAAGAAAAGCGTCCGGATGGAGGATAAGGGGTATTGTTTTTGTGGCACGGTTTAGAAATTCTACTAAAGCTCCAAAATGGTCAAAATGACCGTGGCTTAGAACCACCGACTCAACTTCGCTCAAGTCTACCTTTAAAACATCTGCGTTGTTAAAGAGACAGGTCGTTGACACACCCGCATCCATTAGCACTACGTGTTCCTCCGAGCCCATGCTGACTTTGAGAAGACACGATAATCCATGTTCTGCTAAAGGCAGATTCGGAGGGGGAGTCCTTGGCCTCTTGGCGACATCTGTGCTCTGAAGTAAGAGCACGTCAGTGTAATTGTCTACCAAGACTGTGACTTCCAGTTTGTCTGCTTCTTGCAAATTCAGTCCACTCATCGTGTAGAACCTCCTGATAGATTAGTTGTATGCATACCTATACCAGCTAAATTGTCGAAAGCAGTATTTCAGTTTTCCTTGAGGCCAGTATTAGAAACCATAAGAGCCTTCTTTAAGAGGGGGAAGAGGATTAAATTTCATCTCTCTCATACGTGTGTGCTAAGAAACCCAGAAAACAGACACAATACAAAAAAATGTAATACAAAAACAGCTGAACAGCAACTGGAAAACTAGCCAATAAGCTACAAAAACCAGACAAGACTAGAGGAATTGAAAGACTTAAAAAAAGGAATATTCACTTGCTCATTTCTTCTAAATCTTCAGCTAGTTTCACAGGCCGTTCACGATCTACAGAGACTACTCTGCTTAGCTCGCGCTAATCCAAAATCAAAGTGCGGGGGGTGGGATTCGAACCCACGAAGACCTCGTCGAAGCCTAGATTATCTATTGCTTCTCTACGTCACAGGAGTTTTGCACTCCAACCGAGATGGCTGGAATACCTCAGTCCTGCCCCTTAGACCTGGCTCGGGTACCCCCGCGACAATCTCGAACTAAGTACGAATATGATTTAATCTCGGAGTACTGTTATTCAACTGGAATAATTCTTAGCATTCTCTCCTAAATATCTTTATCAATAGGCAAATGGATGGCGAACTCACAAGAGTCATCGCCGCTGCAAATTGACTTGAGCATCTCGATTTCTTCTATCGGCTTTTCAAGGATGCCCTCCCAAAGCTGTTTATACCATCCAGCACCACAATAGCAGAAGGTTGGAGAGACCTTTTCTCCGGCTTTGAGAAGAGATTTCATGATTGGACAGTGACAGTAACTTAGTCGCTTCTCTTCAGCATTCTTCGCTGCTTTGACTCCTTTGGGATTGTAGGGGATTTTCGTTACATAGATGACATTTCCCTTTCGAACAGGGTATTCATACCATGAGAGACCATGCCAGGAAGTGTCCTCATTCATAATGGGAAAGAGAGCATCAATGCTTCCCAGTTCAAGATATTTCTTCCTGAGGAACTTTATACGCTTTTTGGGAAAGCGATCAGGGCAACTACACATCATAATGGTCTTTCGATCTTCTTCATCCACAAGAGAATCAAGGCGTTCCATTGCACCTTTAAACCATCGAGCTCTTTCCTTTAGTGGTGAATCAGCGTTCAGTTTTTCGCTTCCTTGCATTACCTTCTTTCGAATGGTTTTTCCAACAGATCGATCGAGGTTTTCAGATAATGATTCTAACCAAGTCATTAACAACACCTTTGAGTACAGCTTCTGGAGCTCACAAGTATCCTTAGAGTTTTTCAGAAGTCGAGAAGATACTTTTATTATTTAAGATTAACCAATTTTCTCTACGAGTTTGCCAAGTCTTTAATAACCCGTGGCGGTGTGTCAAATCTTGGACAGATGTGTGAGATGTCTAGGCATTCAGAGCCCGTCTCTCGTCATACCTAGATGATTTTTTGTCCCAGATGCACATCTTTTATTGGACTGCTCATAATGTTTAATAATCATGATGGTCCATCTCCTCTCATCGGAGGGGGTCTTCTCATCACACCTCAGATAGTGAAAAACGTTCAAAGCATAGTGAGAGAATTCAAAAGATTGGACGGTGTTTATAATCAAAGAAAAATCGATTAATGCGCGAATACGCGGTGTGTTCTCGACAGCGTTATCAAGATTATTAGTTGACAATGATTTTAGGGTCACTCAGAGTTCAGACGTAATACTGAAAAGACTGGACTTAGAAGAAGAAGTTAAACCCCCCGAGCTGGAAATCTGGGACCTTCAAGGTAAACAAGGTGTATTCTTAACTGGAAGTATAGCCGCTGTTAAGAAAGCAGTCTCAATCCTAAAAGATGTATTTCTAGACGTTATAGTACGTTCTTTCATAGCTGAGATAAATGCGATTTACAAGGGAACAGTGAAGGGGGTAGATTACGAGAGAATGACGTCTTTCGTGGATTTGGGTGATTTTCGTGGTCTTCTGTCAGGAAAAATCCTGGAAGTTGGAAAGAACCTTCTTGTTAAGATCATCAGACCAGAGAAGGGCAGAAGGGGGGCAATTGTATCGGATGAGATATCAATTCCCGGGAAATTTGCGATTATAATTCCAAACGACGGCGTTAGGATTAGCAGGAGAATTATGGATGGATCATTAAGGAAAGCACTATATTCCCTTGGCAGGAATATCAAACCGGAAGGATGGGGAATACTATGGCGAACAGCAGCAGCCTATCAGGATACGGCAGCACTTACCGAAGAAGTAAACGATCTCAAAGCGAATCTAGAGGATTTGATGCAGAAAGCCGAAGTCACGAAAAAACCAACCAAGCTTCTTGACGGATTAACAACTATCGAAGTAGAATTTCCGGCCATTTCTAAGAAAAAGCTGGATGAGATTAGGGAAGGAGTCTCAGCAACAATTGCAAATCACCACATGTACAAGGCCGCCGGTCTAGACTTCGCAATTGGTGTGGATCTGGCAGAAAAGCTTATTGCAAGAATTCCGAAGGAGCGGGACCTAATTAAGGATCAATTCACTGAAATCTTTAGAAGCAAGCTGCCTAAAGTAGGCGAAAAGGTAGCAATTGAACATGTTAAACTCGACGGCCGGGTTATTCATCTCTCACCTGGATATGTGGTCGAGTGCGACGCAACGCGGAGTAATTACCTACTGAAAAGATATTTCCGGGGCGGCGGAACTTACGACGGGTTAGAAATACCTATGGAAGACGGGGATTACGCGTTGACGAAAATCAGCGAAGGGGAGTGGGCTCTCAGGACAACATATTTCTCTGCCAATAATGAACTCAAGGGTGAGTATTATAACATTTCTACTCCAATCGAAATATATCCTGAGAGAATCAGATATGTTGATTTGGAGGCGGATGTAATAAAATGGCCCGATGGTCAAGTGAAGACAGTGGATTTGGAGGAATTAAGAGAAGCTACATCCACTGGTGTTATCACGCAAGCCCTTGAGGATCAGGTTGTCTCTCTCATAGAGGATTTAAGAAATAGATTGAAAGCTTCCAAAAAAGATGATGAACACAGCATTGAAGGCTAATGAGAAGGCTAGAAGGCTGTCAGCGCCAACAATGTGTTAGAATCCTTGAATCAAAACTTTATCACACTTCGCAAAGGTTTAAGTACTTTTGGAGGAAAAGACGGGTTGTTAGGTGGGTGAAAAAGGTGTCATCATTTCCACCCCTCGAGCATATTGCTAAAAAACGAAAAAAGCTCGGATTAACACAAAAGCAGCTGGCTAAGTTGGCAGGAATTAGTCAGTCTCTGATTGCAAAAATAGAATCTAAGAAGATCAGCCCGTCTTATTTAAAGGTTAAGGCAATCTTCGATGTTTTGGATAGTCTTGAGAGAAAGAATGATCTTCGTGCCAGAGGCATAATGAGCAGCAATGTTGTTGGCATCGATAAAGATGCACCGGTTTCCAAAGCCATACAGCTAATGCGAGAGCATGATTTTTCTCAGATTCCGGTTTTTGACGGAAGGAAAGTTGTGGGGAGTATCGAAGAGAAAACGATTCTGAATCAAATTACCAAAATGGGCAATCCAATGGAATTGGTGAACATGCCCATCGAGAGAATAATGGATGAATCATTTCCCCTTATTGACGAGGGTACGCCGTTGTCGATAATTTTGGCCCTTTTTAAATACTGTTCAGCAGTTCTAGTCTCACGAAAGGGAAGTATAATTGGGATAATAACCAAGGCAGATTTGTTCAAAACAGTCGCTTAAAAGATTCCTGAAAAGAGAAGTCGAGAGCGGAATGCTCGGAATAGCGGCAACGGTGGTGGTATCGGTGCTCCTAGTATTGGCACTCCAGAGAGACAAGAAAGACAAAGCCAAAGAGGGGACAATATTGCCATAGCCAACTGAAGGGTGTGATTCTGTGAAGACCCCCAATCATCCTCAAGAGACGAAGCTTCCTGTTCTAGTCCTATCGATCCTTTTAGCGTTTGTCTTTACAGTGGCCCTGACTTTTGCCACAATAGAGATCCCCCGAATACTGTCAATACTGTTGGCAGAGTGGGGGGGTCCGGATGTTAACCCAGGAACGCCTGCCGCGGAGGAATTCATGAAAATAGCAAGGCCGATAGGCTACGCTTGCCTTGCGATCGTCATAGTCTTGATAATAATGGGCTTCATTGTAAAGAGAAAGAATTTATCGACGTTGGGAGCCGTATTCTTCTTCTTGCCAACTTTCGGCTACTTTGCAGCTTCTATGTTTTTTCTTGCCGGCTTAGGAATACTGCGGATCACGTGGACGCCATTCTGGGAAATCAATCTCCTCAAACTAGGAGACATCGTCTTCCTGCCATATATGATTCTAACTTATTTATTTGCTCTCGTAGGCCTAGATATTAGGGATGTTCTGGTACTTTCAGTCATGGGGTTAGGCTTCTTCATATTCCTACTAGGCACAATAGCGTGGTTTTACGGAAAAGTAGAGAAAAAAGAGACAGTCAGCTTCTGGATATACAAGTATTCAAGACACCCTCAGTACCTCGGTTACATCGTCTGGAGTTACGGAGTCATGTTACATGCTTCTCTAATTCCATTCCCCTTTGGAGGTTCAAATCCCGGAGCTAGCCTGCCTTGGTTGATCTCGACACTTATCGTGGTTTGCATTGCGTTGGCTGAGGAAAATACTATGAGTAAAAAAGACAGGGACACCTATCTGAAATACAAAGAAAGCGTTCCGTTCATGTTCCCTGTCCCCAAGTTCGTAACCTCCTTAGTAACGGCTCCAATCAGAATCATGTTTGGAAAAAACTGGCCAGAAAACGGAAAGGAGATAGTCGGCACTTTCACGATCTATTTTCTAATATTCGGCTTGTTGTCACTACCGTTTGCCGTCCTGAACTGGCCTCCAGGCCAGTGGTGGGGATTGTGGCCCTACAATGTATGGCCATTCAGTACCCAACCAGGCCTTGGCCCGATCTTCATCCCAAGCTGATTGTGTAGAAGCGAACTGAAATGCGCCTTAAGGGTCTTCTTACATGAAAATTGATCCTGTTTACTGCCGTGAACCACTCCACCCTTTCGGATGGGGTCTTCCTACGGAGAGGAAGATGAAATATATTGAGAATTACTTCCGTTTTCGTCTGCCGGTTCTCTTGGCAGCGATGAGACCAACTTTTGCTCCAGGGGGCGCATTCCTGGATACCGTGTAGGATTTGCCAGGTCCTTGTTTCGCCCCGCCCCCGTGAGGATGACTAGCAGCAACCATAGCTACGCCTCGGACGGTAGGATATTTCCAGCCTTTTGAGCGGGCTAAATGATGTTTTTTGCCCGCTTTTAAGAAGGGTTTTTCAGGACGTCCTCCACCGGCTACTACTCCAATCGTGGCTCTACAGGCCGGATCGAACGGCTTCATTGCACCAGAGGGCAGTTTTATGATAACCTTATCCTGAGCGCGGGAGATCAGCGTAGCGTAAGTACCAGAAGACCGTACAAGTTTTCCTCCGTCCGATGGCGTGCGCTCGATGTTGAACACTGGGGTTCCCTCAGGTATGTATTCCAGAGGCAGTGAGTTTCCGGGAGTTATCGGTACATTTGAACCGTATGATATTGTCTGACCTACTGCGATCCCTTCAGGGGCGATGATTAACTGTTCTATGCCATTTTCAAATTTTACTCTCGCAAGAGGGGCTCCTCGTCCGGGATCGTGTAATAGCTCAATTACGACACCAGAAATAGCTTCATCCTTTTTTGTCAATAGATGTTTGGCTTCACCCTTTCGTTTGTGCGATGGTGCACGAAACTGCCTACTGCCACGTCCTCTTCTTTGGGCCAGAATGCGTTTACCCATATCTTCATTCTCCTCTAATCATTAATCATTAGAACATACCTAATTTGGTAGCTACATCAGCAGCACTATGTTCTGAAGTAAGGCGAACATATGCCTTTTTCTTTCCATTTGGAAGGATAAGCGTATTTACCTTTTCTACTTCAACCTCATAAAGCAGTTCGACAGCCCGCCTAATTGTTATTCGATTTGCTTCACGAGCTACCATAAAAGTTATTTTGTTCTCTTTTTCGATTAATTCAAGAGCTGTTTCAGTTGTTACAGGCCGAATAATGATTTTATGCGGGTCCATAGAGTTTCGCCCTCCTATCGTATCCTAGAGAGGTAGTTCATTCAGTTGCTGAATAGCGGATTTGGTCCAAACAGTTAACCTTCCAGCATGAATGCCCGGAGCAAGTAGCTCGGCATTTAGATTCTTAACATTCACAATATCTAGTCCTGGGTGATTTGCAGCAGCTTTGAGAATGCCTTGATCATCTGTTATAACCAGTAACGGTCCTTTGGGTCTTTTGTATTTTCTTCCCCGCATTTTTCCTTTTCCCGCTCTTATTTTTCTCCCCTGCTTAGCCCGTTCAACGTCAGGCCAGACACCAAGACTTTGAAGAACATCCTTGGTTTCTTTTGTGGTTGCCAAGCCCTGGATTTCATCAACCACAACCAGCGGAAACTCAGGAACATCTTCAATCGCGTGCCCTCTGTCTCTAACCAGATCAATATTGGCTGTAGCAGCAATAGCTGAGCGAATCGCCAAACGCCTTTCTTTCTTGTTGATCTTCTCACGCAGTCTTTTTTCCGCCCTTGGAGGATGAGCGACCCTTCCTCCAACTGTCATCGGCGCGAAAGCTGCTCGCTGAGCCGCGCGATATCCGTGACCCTTCGTACGAGGGACCCTAGCTATCCCCCTACCAGTTCCCAAATTTTCGGCCGTAGTCCTTTTTCCAGCCAATTTGTTGGTTCCGTGGGGTTGGTAGCGGGCCGACTGCGCAGCTATGACAGCCCTTTTGATCATGTCGGGCCTATAAGGAGTCTGAAAAACTTCCGGCAGTTTTATCTTTCCTTCTTTCTTCCCCTTCAAAGTGTGAACATTAGCATTTTTGACCATTTCAATCTCCTCCTACCTGCCCTGCTTGCTGGAAGTAGAGACTATGCTGATTTCAGGTGGTTTTTCGGCAACCTCCGCTGTTGGCCGAATCGGGTATCTCAACCGAATGAGTCGCTTCACCTGCCCAGGAAGCGTCCCTTCAATAATGACATAAGGTCCCTTTATTATACCATACCGTAGAAAACCACCAGCAGGAGAAATCTCCCTGCCATCTTCTCCAATCTTTAGGATGCGTTTGTTGACCTCTACACGTTGATGGTAACCCATTTGCCCTGCTCTTGGCACCGAGTATTTAACTCTCGCAGGATGCCACGGACCTATGGCTCCGACTCCTCGCTTGGTCTTGCGTGACTTAGGGGGAAGAAGCCTGATTCCCCATCGTTTTACAGGTCCTTGAAAACCCTTTCCTTTGGTTACCGCGATAGCATCAACGTAATTGCCCTCTTTCAAAACGTCCCTTATCTTCACTTCTTTTCCCAGTAAAGTCTTGATGTATTCAAATCGTTCTTCAACCGACCCTCCCCCGACCATGTTTTCAAATACTGCAGGTTTTTTGCTTGGTACAGCTGCTAGACGAGGCTGAGTATGCATTATTACTCTAATCTCTTCGAGTCCATTAAGATTCTCGCTCATCTTTTCCAAAGCACCATCACTGTCGTACTCTTTTGGCACAGGAAAAGTTCGTTTAAGATCAGCGCTCAGCTCTGGTGCCCAAGCCTCTCCCACGGTCTTCAAGCCATATTGGGTTCTTTTGTATCCTTTGATTCCGCAGACAGTTAAGGGTGGAGAGTCAAGAACGGTAACCGCATATATCAATTCGTGGCCATAATACGGGCTTTGAGGACGTTCATCCACCAGTACAATGTGTGTCATACCAGCCTTATACCCAGCGAAACCGAGTATAGTGGGCTCCCCGTCGTACTCCGGCCAATTTCGAATACGTCCTACAGGTCTTGCGGCCCTACCTCTAGGCAAGTAGGCTAGACTTCCACTTTTGGGGCGGTGTTTTCGAGGCATTCATAGACCTCCTTTTTGTGAAGCGTCATACTACAAAGATGGTTTGGCCATAATTTAGTCACTAAGGGCTTTTCACAATAACAGATTTAGTACGTGAGGGTTTCAAATGTAGGAACACCTTATTAACATTATGCCTAGGCACCACAACTTAGCACATCTTTTCTCCATCTCTCAAGCGAACATTCTTTAAAGATTTTATGAGTCCTTATATTATCCATATCCGATAAAGAACTCCCAGGGTGAGAGAAGTTGATGGAAAAGATCACAGTGATGTTGCCCTCTTCCTTGATTATTGATTCACCAGATCTTAGATCAAAAACTGAGAAAATCGGACACATCGGGCGTGTTTTGTCTATATATCGAATTACGAGAATAATGCTTTACTACACTCATGAAAGCAACCATAAAAAGAACGCTCGTTTGATTTCAAGTCTGTTGGAGTATATGGAGTGTCCACAGTACTTGAGAAAGAGGTTATTCCCGTTGAGACCTGAGCTAAAGTACGTAGGCATACTTCCCCCGCTTAGGACCCCACATCATCCGACAGAGAGTAGATTAGAAGAGCTTAATGATGGGGAATTACGGGAAGGTGTGGTTGTGAAGTCAAATAGGAATCTTTCTTTGGTAGATGTGGGCGTTGAAAGAGCAATTATGTTGAAAGAGGCAAACCTACCTGCTGGAAAACGTGTTACCGTCAGAATAACCAGAAATGAGCAAATTCATGCAAACTACGTAAAACCGAGCACTATTGGGGAATACTGGGGATATTCAGTAAGTACCACTGGGCGATTCTTAGGAAGAAGTCTGAGAAAGATCCCATCCGATATATTAATCACAACGTCGCGGAGGGGGGTCAAAATCAATGATGTTGCTAAGGAGCTTATGAATAGCTGGCGCAAGTCTCGTAGGGTTTTATTGGTTTTTGGGGCTCCGCATCAAGGCCTAGACGAGATTTTAGGAGAAGAAGGTATTGAATTAAAGGAAGTAGCAGATTTTAATATCAACACAATTCCCAGACAAGGTACAAAGACAGTGCGAACTGAGGAGGCCGTTCAGTCTACCCTGGCAGTTTTGGACCTGCTTTCTGACATTTTTTAAGTGTTTTCTTACGAGAATATCATATGAAACAAATAAGGATTATCGTGGATAAAAGAGAACG
Organism: Promethearchaeota archaeon; assembly: GCA_048939465.1. GTDB lineage: Archaea > Asgardarchaeota > Odinarchaeia > Odinarchaeales > JBHLKK01 > JBHLKK01. Next base: position 9,987 of record JBHLPL010000035.1, read on the forward strand.
TGTCTCAGGTATTCCAGAGTTTCTTAAGCAAGATGATATTCGGGTCTCGTTTAGGCAATTGTCTGTTGGGGATTACGTGCTTTCAGATAGATGTGCTATTGAACGCAAATCTGCTTCCGACTTCGTCTCTTCCATGTTCAGTGGAAGGCTTTTTGATCAAGTGCAGCGTTTATCTGGAGCCTATGAACTTCCCTTGATCATAATAGAAGGAGACTTCTTCAACTCTATTCAAGTATCTGGGAGGGAGAAAGCGATATTGGGTGCAATAGCGAAAATATCAATAGAAACGCCTACAAGATTTCTGTTTACAGAATCAAGGCAGCAGACAGCCAAACTACTTTCAACACTTGCCAATCACGAACAGATATTCCATGGATGGAGCCCGATAGTGCGGAAAAGTCCGAGACAACTAACCGAAGATGAGATGAAGCTGTTCATCATAACAAGTTTGCCGAATGTCGGATCAAAGCTGGCTTACAGATTACTCAGGAGTTTTGGTTCTGTCAAAGGAATCATCAATGCAACAAGTGCGGAGCTTTCCCGCGTAGAAGGCATTGGAAGAAAAAAGGCACATGCGATTGCCAAATTGATCAAAGCCCCATACAGGTTAGACAGAGACGAGGTAAAGCAGATAAAGCTCGGAGAATACGATCAGGATAAGCCAAACAAGAAATCGTATTTATAACAAAGTTGATGTGACTACCAAAGAGGGGGTAATGAATGTCCAAAACAAAGCAGCTTGCTGAAGAAATTAGCAAGTTGATGGGTAGAAAGGAAAACATCCGAAATGTTGGAATAATAGCACATATAGATCATGGGAAGACCACATTATCAGATTCACTTCTTGCTGCATCAGGCTTGCTCTCACCTTCATTAGCAGGAAGGATTCGCGCTTTGGATTATCTCGACGAAGAGCAGGAGCGCGGAAAGGTCTACGAGAACCTCTCGTTGCCCCGAAATAACAATAAAGTCCGCCAATATTTCGCTTCTGCACAGACTGGACAATACACGGTACATAATTAACCTAGTTGATACACCAGGACATGTAGATTTCACTGGAAAGGTTACACGCGCACTTAGGATTATAGATGGAGCATTGATTCTAGTAGATGCTGTTGAAGGAGTAATGGTGCAGACAGAAACTGTAACACGACAGGCGCTGCAAGAACTTGTAAGACCGGTTCTGTTCATTAACAAAATAGATCGACTAATTAGAGAGCTAAGACTAGCTTCTGAGCAAATAGAAAAAAGACTTACGCAAATCATCAGTAGTTTTAACACCCTGATAGACATGTACGCAGACGAGGAATATAGAGACGCATGGAAAGTGAGTGCGTCTGGGGGATCTGTTGCATTTGGATCTGCCCTTCATAGATGGGGGTTCACAGTTCCGACGATTTCTGAACAGGACTTGAAATTCCAAGACATAATTCGATTTTATGAGAAGAACGAGGTAGATAAACTGAGTGAGATATTACCTGTGCACAGAGCAATATTCAGCATGATTGTTTACAACTTGCCAAATCCGATAGAAGCTCAGAGATACAGGATTCCAAGAATATGGCAGGGGGCCCTTGAATCTGAAATTGGAAGTGCGATGATGAACTGTGATGAAAAGGGTCCTTCTGTTATATATGTAAACAAAGTTTTGGTGGATCCTCACGCAAAATTAATTTCCGCGGGGAGGATTTTTTCAGGAACTGTAAAGGAAGGAAGTGAAGTATACCTAGTATCTGCTGGGAAAAAGCAGAGAATACAGCAAGTCAGTATGTATATGGGGGACAGAAGAGAGGTAGTCAAAGAGGTAAGTGCAGGCAATATTGTGGGACTGCTGGGCCCAGAAACGGTGATAGGAGAGACTATTGTAGAAGCAGATTATTGGGATAAGATAGTTCCGCTTGAAGAAATTAGATATGTCTCAGAGCCAGTGGTTACAGTAGCCCTAGAAGCGGAACTATTGAAAGATCTTCCTAGACTGGTTAAAGCGATGGAGGAACTCTCGGTTCAGGACCCTAATCTCTCAGTGATAATAAACCCTGAAACTGGCGAGTATTTGCTGTCGGGAATGGGGGAACTTCATCTGGAAATAGCAATCAAAGACATCCAAAAGACAGGGATTAGATGTCTGGCATCCACACCCACGGTGGTATATCGTGAAACTGTAAAGAAAGCAGGAAAGGTGATTACTGAGAAGAGTCTGGACGAAAAAGAGCGGGTAACAGTTTTGGTGGAGCCAATTGATGAGAAAACAGCGTCTCTTTTTGCCCAAGGAATAATATCGCCAACCAAAGATTGCAGGTATATCTCAAAGGTTCTCCGTGATAAAGCAGATTGGTCCGAAGAGGAGACGAAGAAGATATTGTCTCTCAACAAGTATGGCAACTTCCTCATGGCTAGGACAGACTTCGAAGGTCTTCCTCAGGAAACAAAGGAAATAATAGTCTCTGAAATGAACCGAATATGTTCTTCGGGGCCACTTAGCGAGGAGCCACTTAGAGGCGTCAAGATTGAATTAGTAGATCTGGAGACAAGCGGATTAACGCAGCAAAGTTCGGCCGGATCAGCTATCCTGATTAGAAATGCCACAGCTGATTCATTTCTGTCTGCCTCGCCCACCCTGTTAGAACCAATCTATAAGATTCAAGTAAATATCCCCTCAGAATACATAGGGGTCATCACAAATTTGATGTTACAAAGAAGAGGACAGATACAAGGTATGAAACAAACGAACCATATTGCGACTATTATGGGGAGAATACCAGTAGCAGAAAGTTTCGGATTGGCAAATGAATTGAGGTCCAAAACGTCCGGTCACGCATTTTGGCAGACGCAGTTTGAAACTTGGGAAGAAATATCCCCAAAGCTCCTGTCAAAAACAGTTGCCAGCATAAGAAGACGGAAGGGATTGCCACCACCCACAGAAGCAGACAACAGATATTTTTGATGCGAGGTGCGGGATTCGAACCCGCGTTCCTAGCTTGGGAGGCTAAGGTCCTAACCAGACTAGACTAACCTCGCAGGTCCAGTAGGATTATGTTTAACTTTTTTAAAGGATTATTGGTTTATCACCTATTCTTTTGGTTTGAGAACCAATGTTTTTATGCAGATTCGTGATAATATCTCAGTGGGCCCGTAGCGTAGTATGGATAACGCGCATGGCTTCGGATATGAGGCATTATATTCCATAGTTGAAACCATGAGATCGCAGGTTCGAATCCTGCCGGGCCCGCCAATTTTTGAGTGTAGATATCCAGAAGCGTTTATCTTCTTCTCCACAAGAAGACTTCATCCAGAAGGGCGGAGACGAATTGCGAGGAGTTTAAATACTTGCTTTCACGATAGCCTTAAGGAATTGAGACGGGGTACCACTCGCCAATTCGCAAACACAAGGTTTCAGGGCAGGAACTGCCCGTGGAGCCTGTGAGACGTCCCGCTGGGGAATGGATGAAACAGGAAGCTTCATCCGAAAGGGGGGTAGTTCACGAATACTAGATTGTTAAAAACTGCGGCTCGCGTCTGGTTGATGGAAATCCTTGTTTCATGCTTCAATTTCTTTGTGCTCATGAACCTTATTTACGAACCGAGATGGGGCGAGCTGGTGGCACATCAAATCGGGATGTCTACTCGAATCGTCTACATCTTCATCTTTGCATATTTCTTGTTGCGATTCGTCAAGGAGTATGAAACTAAAGATTTGATTCATGCTGGGATTTTGTGGTTGGTTCTGACACTGCTATTCGAATGGGGAGGCAGTTTTGTAATAGGACGTTCAATCGAAGAAATTCTGATTGGTTGGAACATATTCGCTGGGTATATGTGGCCTTACGTGTTGCTGACCTATCTGTTATCAAACCTCATTGTTGGTACAATTTTGTACCCTGGTAAGAAGAGGTCAAGCCGGATGCTCAACTGAGGTAAATATCTATTTTGGACACAGCCCCCTAAGATATCCGAATAAGGACGACTAAATTGAGACTTCTGGTCATTGTGTGAGATAAGGGATTCGAGCCCCTCAACGGCAAACCGAAAGGATTATTCACGGCACATTCAAGCAAACATGTGTAACGGGGGGAATTCAAACCTAGATTTGAGTCAGTTCGGATCCGCCGACTTCTTATTGTAATAACTATATCTGCTTGAAAGACTAGTTGAAGATTAATATATTTCATCGACTAATTGCTAAGAATCGATGAGGGATTGGTATGAGTCAAGTTGGGAAGGCTCCCACATTGTACGGAACTTTATTCCGACTTCCGTCCATGGGGCAACTGCTGATTATGATGGTTTCGAGTAGTTTGCTTACGGGAGTCATAGTGCAGATTGCTTTAGGAGCTTCCAATTTTCTATTTCTTGGATTGGTTGAAGGGAGTATAGTCTTCCTTGTCCCGTCAATTGTCTCTGCAGTAATTTCATACATATTGATACATAAAGAAACCAAAATGCTGATTTTTCGGCATATGGTCGCGATATCTACATCAGCAACAATCTTATGGAATTCCATTTACATTCTTAGCGCAATATTGTCCTGGGCATTTCAAATAAACTACGTAATTGTTGACGGTTTTTTCATAGGTATGGCCCTTGCTCTTACCGTTAGGTTGCTCACATATTTCGCTCTGAGTTTTTCCGGGCCAGTCCCCGATGCAATTTCTTCCATAATTCAGCCAGGATTCAGTTTCTTGTTGGCCTATTTTTTGCCGATCACCCCCCTCGGAATTCTTCTGGGCGATTTTGCTTATTGGGTGCCTAGATTTGCTATTTCCACCATATTGATGACTTCAGCCAGTTTTGGATACATGTATCTCACAGATAGACCCCTAAAGAAAACTGTAGGAATAGGTGGAATCTCCTTTTTGAGAGCGTTCTTATCAGAATGGGTAGTCAGCGACAGCAGTAAGATCGAGCAATACTTTGAGCGACTGGGTAAGAAGATGGATCTGCCGATATCAACAATACTCTTTAAGACGATGGACAACCGATCAAAGGCCATAACGGTAGTACCATATATTCATCCGGGACCGTTTAGAAACGTCGGTAGCAGCAATCTTCCCTCCGTCCTAATAGATGATCTGGAAAGCAAATTTGGGGCAACTACATTGGTTTTTCATGGGCCTTCAACCCATGCACATAACCTAGTTAGATCTCAGGAATGTCAAAAGGTTCTGGAGAAGGTCGAAAAGATGATAGAAGCGAATAATAACGAATTTACGCTAGCGACTCCTTTTGTTGAAGCCAAAGGTTCTGGCTGTCAAGTTAGTTGTCAGCTATTTGGTGATTTTGGTCTTTTGATAATTACATCTGCACCAGAGGATACGGAAGACATAAAACATCAGACTGCACAACAAATAACCAAAGCGGCAAGGGAGCTTGGCATAGAACATGTCGCCATTATTGACGCACATAATGCCAAGAGCCCAGAAATGGCCAAAGAACCCATCGCCAGCGGCTCGGAAGAGGAAAAGGAATTGATTCGCGTAGTCAAAAGAGCAATATCAAAGAGCTTGACGACAAAGAAAGCACAGTTGAAGATAGGGGTTGCAAGAATTCGTCCTTCAGATGGCAGTAGACAAAAGGGCATAGGGGACAGTGGAATCATGGCGCAGATTCTGGAAGTTGGCGGACAACGTGCAGCTTATATTTTGATTGATGGAAATAATATGATCAAGGGGTTGAGGGAGAGAATACTAGAATCGTTGAAAGAAGTAGGAATTGAGAAAGCGGAGATCATGACCACAGACACGCATTCGGTTGATGCCACAACCCTTGAAGCCGGGAACGCTGTAGGAAAGAGCTATGATATTAACAAGATAGTCGAGCACGTTAAGGTAGCAACGGAACAGGCTATCGAGGACCTAGAAGTTGTGAAGGGATATGTCAGCGTCGATAAAGTGAAAGATCTCACAGTAGCTGGAGAAATAATTAGCGAGATTATTGAATCCACCGCAGTCTCTTGGAAGACTGCAAAAAGAGCATTCCCACTAATAGGAATTGCTTTTCTTCTGATACCTGTTATATTCATGTTTTTGTGAGAGAAATCGAGGTTTTCCACTGTGGATTAGGATTGTCCTAGAGGCGGACAAAATAATTTTTGATTTCATCCCAAACCTCTTTTCTCAATCGCAAAATATCGTGGATTTCAACTTCTTCAGCTTCTTTGACCACATTTCTGAGTTGAATAACACTACCGACAGCCACAACATTTTCTATATCAACGGGAAATTCTACATCAAGACCTTTTATGATCAGTTCTGCCTTAAAATTAGGAATGCTAACTCTTAAGCTGCGAACAATTCCAATACGTCTGGCCTTGCTATCAACAACCTCTTTTCCTAGGACGTATCCCGGCATTCTCAGCTCATAGAATTCGGTTTCTAGTTTTAGGGACTCTTCCTCTGTCAATTTTGACTACTCCGAACTACTTTTTGTTCTTCCAACGCGTCTTAAACATTTCCTATTAGAACTAAAGGCATATATTTAATATTAATTTGTCTAGGGGATATGGGTTTCTTGTTAATATAGAATTATAGAATATAGGATAGTCAGTAATTTAGAGTCGGGCAGATATAGTATCGAAGGATAAAGCTTGAATTATGCCACATGGAGAAATGTGAATGAGCTCGGAACAGACCGATCATCCTCTGGTCAAAGCAGACGCAGTAGAAAGAAGGTTATATCAGGAGGTCATTGTTGGAACGGGTGTGGCGCATAATAGCCTGGTAGTCCTACCAACAGGTCTCGGAAAAACGATCATTGCAGCATTGATTGCAGCGCATCGTCTCCACAAGTATTCTAACTCGAAATGTGTTTTTCTTGCACCGACTCGTCCTCTCGTTCTTCAACATCGTAGGACATTTAGAAAGATGTTAGATGTGCCCGAAAGCGAATTGGTTGCTTTTACAGGGTCAATTAAACCATTAAAACGAATTCAGCTGTGGAAAGAGAGTAGAATAATCTTCATGACGCCTCAGATACTGGAGAATGACCTCATTGTTGGTAGATATCCAATAGAAGATGTCTCACTGGTTGTTTTTGACGAAGCTCACAGGGCAGTCGGGAGCTATCCCTACACGTTCATCGCAGAACAGTACCTAAAGCGGGCCAAGAATCCAAGAATCCTCGGATTAACTGCGTCCCCAGGTTCATCTAAGACGAAAATAAAGGAAGTATGCGAGAATCTGTTTATCGAAAATGTTGAAGTGCGTACGGAGAAAGATTCCGATGTGGCGCCTTACCTTGTACCCATTAAACTCGATTGGAAACTGATTGATCTGCCTCCAGAGCTTTCAACTATCAAAAAAGAATTGGAGGAATTGCTTAGAGAGAGGCTAAAACTGCTAAAAAGTTATGGATTTGTCAAATCATATGATGTAAAGAAAGTTTCCAGAAAAGACCTGATCGGATTACGGGCAAAAATCCAAAAAGAGCTTGGTTCCACTTGTTTAACCAAAGATCAGGTCAAAGAGCTGACAAAGATAGTTTTGA
>JBHLPL010000002.1:0-37607 GCA_048939465.1 Promethearchaeota archaeon
CATTATGACTGCGAAGTAGGGAATTTCACTATTTACTGCAATGGAGCTCCCGAGCTCCCATGCTACCATCTCTTCTATAGAGCCTAGCCATTGCCCGTCTTTTGAGAAATTCCTTAGAATCAGTCTGCCTCGAAGTCTGTCTTCTTTTCCGTCTTTAGATCTGCCTTTCCAAGCATCTTCTCTTACGCCGAGAAATCCCGTATCTGTATCGTCTTCTCTAACGCGACCAATGATTTTCATATCGCGCGTAAAAGCTCGGCTTCTAGACATCCACTGTTCCCTCTGTTTGAGCCCAATTCTTTCGCCATGCAAACCGGTTTTCCAAGTGTCAACAATCAATCTCTTAACCTTTTCTGACAACTAATACACCTCATTCCCTCTCACCCGTTATACGAGGGGCAATTCCTTACTTAAGTAGGCCTTCCATCTATTAAATAATGCTGGTCAAAGCGAAAGCCCGAAAGACGCCGATAAATGCCCATAATTGCTATTTTTTAGAAAGAAATATATTAAAAGCCGCCAATTATTTATTCAAGTAAGGAAGGGTTTGAAATGGTTCTCGCCTGTATACTAATGAACTGTAAGAGGGGAGAATTCAAGAGTATTGTGGAACAGATAAAAGACTTCGAAGGGGTTAAGTCAGCGTTTTCGACCCCTGGCAGATGGGATATTGTTGTGGAGGTTGAGACCGCAGATTTGAAGGGTTTGACTGAAATCTCACTTAGAATCAATGGACTAGAGGGTGTCAGATCTACAGAAACCCTAGTCGAGGCGGATATAGAGTCCTAGGAGAGAGCACTATGACTAAGGCTTGTATCTTGATTCAAACAGAGTCCGGTGGAGTAATAGAATCATTAAGAAGAATTAGAGATATTGGAAGAGTTAGAAGAGCCTTTCCGGTTTATGGAAGATATGATATTGTAGTCTTCATTGAAGGAACGGATCTTAAAGAGCTGAATGACGTCATATTGGAGATAAATTGCTTGAAAGGTATCGATAAAACGGAAACACTCCTAGAGGCCTAGCGGAGATGGGGCAGAAGCCCCACGTTTTTTAGGAATCGAATTATTATAAGATAAGAGACCTACTATGCGTCTAGAAAGATTATTTCCAGCAGGTATTATTCTAATTCTAATAGGCTTCCTTATTATTCTTTTAGCAAGTATGCCACCTGAAGGGGTAGGCATCCTGATATTTCCATTCTTCTTTTTCACTTCTGGAGACGGTCTAGTTTTGATAATAGGAATCGTTGCCCTCGCTATCTTCATTGGAGTACCTATCTTTCTTCTGTTCTATATTCCTAAAAGGAAGTTTAGGATAGAAGAGTCTGAATCATTCGAGCAACCAGAAGATCCTACTGAGACGAAGTATTGTATAGCCTGCGGGACCATACTTCCAGAAAAGGCCAGATACTGCTGGCGATGCGGATCTATACAATCGAATTACCCGATAAAAGAAAACGGGGAGCAGTAAGACAATCAAAATAGACTAGATGGGTTTGGCTAAGCGTATGAATCCGTCAGGTGAGACAAAGAGAATCCCTTTTTCTTCTAAGGATCGAACAACCTTCATTGTAATGGCAGGTGGGACTTTCACAAACTCTTGCAGTTCTCCTTGAGACAGTTGGCTTTTTTGAGCAAGTACAGCTACTATGTCTATCTCAGATGGAGAAGACCCAGCATCTGAAAGCAAATAATCCAAGGTGGCTTCCTCATTTCTTATCTTCTGGAGGCTCTGTTGAATAGCTCCCAAACCCGCCTGTTTCTCCTCGAACTCTTGTTTGTTTGACAGTCTGATTCGTTCAATCTCGCGATGTAGCCCGTCTGCAGTATTAGTAGCTTCTCTGAGCTCCGAATCTTGATCGGTTATTCCGCTTTGGACTCGGCCAAGCTGGCTATTGTAGTCAGCTATTTTGGATTGCAGATCATCGACTCCTCTTTTAAGGTCGACGGTCTCCTGATTCAGCTTCGCTAATTCTTCCTTCAGTTTTTCATTTCCAGCTTGAAGGTTGTTTCGTTTATCCCTTAGACTCACTATTTGCTCTTCTGAGGTCTCAATACGTTTCTCGGTTTCCTGTAGTTTCTGTTCAACAGCTTGAATAGCCTGATTTGCCACCGTGATTTCCTTCAGGATTGATTTCAGTCCAGAAGAAGTGATTTCCTTTAGATCGGACATCTTTGATTCCCCTATTCCCAGAAGTTCTTTTATTCTTGCTATTTCAGACATAAGCTAGCCTCCTCTAGGTCTTTATCTCCTTTTTTACGGTTATCTCTCCAGTTGTGGGGTCATAATCCAATACCCCTCTTTTGGCAAGACCAGATACAACGCTCTCTATCAGTGTGGCTTTGGAAAGCGTGGTCTTTTGGAGATAGTCCACTGTGAGCGATTGCTTGCCGATCATGCTCTCAATCACGGCCAGTTCAGGCATTTTGATTAGCTTCTCCTTAAGCAGAAACCTTAACGCCTTATGTTGGGCTTGAATTTGCCCAAGTCTCATGTTTTCATTCTCATAAGCAGCTCTGAGACCTGCGATGGCTTTTTCGTGCTCTTTTTTGATATCCTCTAAGTCTGCCTTCAGTTTCGTTATGAGATCCTGCCGTTCTTCAGTCCCGTGAACCAGTTGATCCAATTTTCGTTCAGATCCATCAAGCTCAGTCTGCTTCCGTTCAAGTTGTGACTGAAGGTTTTCTTTTTCTCTGTTAAGTCTGAGGAGTTCATCCTTCCTGTTCGCAATCTGAGTCTCTAATTGGGCTTTCTCTCCTTTAAATTGATTAATTTCAATTTCCAACTCAGAGATAATCTTTTCCTTGTTTTCCGTCACTTGCCATTTTTCTTTCAGCATGTTTTCAAGGTTCTCAGCATGTCGGATTAACGCGTCTATTTCGGAAATTGCCTCGTTCAGTTCCCGTTCTATTGCTGCTTGGAGTTCGCTTAAAGTTGTTTTATTCTTCTTTAATGCTAAAGCCAGGGTAGACACTTCAGACATCGAAATACACCCCAAAGTCTGTTAATGTCGATTTATCGTTGGTAAAATACTCGTCGTTTATATTGAAAAATATTGCTTTAGGCCAGAGAAGTGCCAGAACGAATCCTCGATATACAATCAAATGCACCAGGGAGAAGGTGACATCATATTTCTTTTTAAGCATTTTCTTTAGCCAATTCACCTCAAATGATAAATAAAAGATAGGAGCCAAGTCAAGATGAATTGATAAATGTCTGGTTGATGCAAGATGGGTGAAGATAAACCATCAAATATTCCGTCGTTAGTACTGGCGATTGTCGCAGGAATTCTACTAATAGTCTCGCGCACAACGGGCGGATTAGGGTTCTACGAAGCTGTGTTGAATTACGTATCCGCACAATTTGGCGGCATGGTTGCAGTAGTAATTTCTTACGTATTATGGGCCTTGTCTATCATTGCTAGTCTTGGAGGAATTGCGGTGATAATTGGAGGAATTCTGACTTATCGTAGTAGAGCAACCACAGGTAAATTTGTAATAAGCATCGGGGCCGGTATGGGAATTATAGGATTACTGGTGGAAGTGGGCTCAGCTGCGCTCCAGGGATGGGCAGTTTTGGCTGGATTGATGTTTGCGATGACGCAGAGTCTTAGTTGGATTGGAGTTCTTCTTTCAATTGCTGCAAGTTTATTTGTGAGGAAAGCTTAGAAGGCTACAGAAGTAACCTGAAAGCACACATTCATGTAAGAGGGAGTTTATGAGATTCGTGGTGGGCTGCAACTTAGAGGATTTCAAGAGCTACTATGACACAGCATTGGGAAGACTCGATGAGGTAGAGGAGTACTGGGTTTCCAAGAACCCTTCTCACCTTATTGTCTGGGAGGAGAGAGGCAGGATTATCGGTCATGCAATATGGCACGAAACCGATACGGAGGAACATAGAAAGGGAGATCTTAGAGACAGGGAGGATAGAGAAATACTGCAGAAGCTTCTTGGTGGAAAAAAGAGCTTTATTGAGCTTCACGAGATTTGGCTGAAGGAGGAATACAGAGGAAAAGGTTACGGCAAAATGTTTTTTGAATACTTTGAAGAGTTCGTTAGGGCTAAAGGCTATAATCAGATAGTGTTCTATGCATATCATCCGGCTGCAATAGCTATATGCCGCAAACGTGGTTATAGGGAGGCTTACGGTCTAAGGTTAGCGGTACACGGGGGAGGGGTCCAGACTTGCTTTGTGTTCTGCCTTTCCTTAAAAGCTAAGAAAGACTAGACAACAACTATCATCATCAGGTCATTCACGTTAGTACCTGTTGGCCCCGTAATAATTGAATCTCCCAACTCACTGAAGAAATGGTATTCTGCATTCTCTCTCAAAGAGACGTCAGGATCGAGGCCAAGCATTTTGGATCGATCCAGCGTAGTTCCGTCCACAACGGCACCGGCTGCAATACTATATCCATCAATGCCGTCTGTTGCCAAGGAAAGCACAATAACTCCATCAAGTCCATTGATCCCTGGGGCTGCGCTCAAAGCAACAGTTTGGTTGCGTCCTCCATTTCCATGTCCCGTTAAGGTAACAGTCGTCTCTCCACCAGCAACCATCAAGGCAGGTCTTTGTATGGGATTTCCTCGGAGAGCTATCTCCTTCGCAATCGCTGCTAGAAAAGTTCCAAGGTGTCTTGCTTCACCCTCAATACTGGATGAAAGAATAAGCGCATTCAGTGAACATTCTTCTCCTTTTTGCTTGGCAGCTTCAATTGCTAGTCTTCCGCTGGCAATAATAAGATTGTGCACTTTTTGAAAGCGTGGATCGGATTGCTTTGGCGTTTCAGGAATCTTACCCTCGACTCCTTGTTCAATTGTTGCTTGAATAGATTTAGGAGTGCGATGCCAAAGCTCATATTTCTTTAAGACACGAATCGCATCAGTGAACGTGCTTGTATCTGCTACGGTAGGACCCGACGATATGACGCCCAAAGGATCGCCAACAACGTCAGAGATAATAAGACCTAATACGGAGGCAGGATATGCTTTGGTGGCCAGTTGCCCTCCCTTTATCGCCGATATATGTTTCCTGACAGCGTTGATTTCATTAATATTTGCGCCAGATCTCAACAAAAGACTAGTAAGCTCTTGTTTTTCCTTTAATGTTACTGGAGGAGAGGGGAGCGGCAACAAGGCCGATCCACCGCCGGAGATTAGGCATATCACCAGATCCCTATCTCCCGCGGAATCTGCGAGTTCAACTATCCGTTGAGTTCCCCTAACACCGCTTTCCGTAGGAATAGGATGCCCTGCTTCATTGATTTCAATGAAGTGTGTTGCATGTTTATCTTTTGTACCCTTGAGGACGTTTACAATGCCATCGGTTATTCGATCGGCCAAGACTCTTTCTAAAGCAGTCGCCATGACTCCGCTTGCCTTGCCTCCCCCTACGACGAAAATCCTGTCGATCTTAGTTAGATCTATTGAATGGTCATTGACGAATAGTTCTTCTTTTTTCAATCTGACATGTCTTTCTATAGCTTTTTCAGGATTAGCGCTTTCAAGAACTGTCTCAATGATCTGCAAGGCTTTGCGTCTTGCGGACCAGTCTTTGGGTGAATGAGTGTTCTTCAACAACTGGTTCGTGTTTGTTACATATGGAGTCATTATTCTTCAACAGTATTAAACGGCTTTTAGCGCTTTTCCAATTCTTTCGAAAGCACCTAACGCGAAATCTAAGTCTTCTCTTGTAAGACCTGCATTCATTATTGTTCTTATCCTCGCTTTATCACGCGCAACCATCGGGAAGACGATGGGGGTCCCAAGGATTCCCTCCTCTGAGAGCCTATCACTAAACTTGTTGGTTACATCACTTTTCCCGAGAATTACTGGCGTAATGGGGGTTTCGCTGGTTCCGGTATCAAATCCAAGCCCTTTAAGTTCTTTCTTAAAATAGTTCGTATTATCCCACAGTCTTTTTAGCCACTGTGGTTCAGTTTGAACGACCTCCAAGGCAGCAATGCAAGCTCCACAAAGAGCTGGCGGCAATCCTGTAGTAAGAAGGAAGGTCCTTGATTTGTTCAAAGCAAAATTCCGGAGATCTTTGCTTCCCGCAATGTATCCTCCCATGGCTCCAAAGGCCTTGGAAAATGTACCCATCTCCACATCCACTTTTTCCTCCAAATGAAAATGATCAACGATTCCCTTTCCGTTTTCTCCCAGTACACCATCCCCATGGGCGTCGTCAACGTAGGTCATTGCACCATGCTCTTTGGCGAGTTCTACAATCTCATCCAAGGGGGCAATATCCCCATCCATGCTGAATACGCCGTCTGTAATCACCAGTATCCGTCTGTAATTCTTCTTTTCAACCTCAGCAAGTACCTTGCTCAGGTCTTGTGCATCACAATGCTTGTACACTGTCCTATCCGCTCTGCTCAGGCGAACGCCGTCGATTATGCTTCCATGATTCAGCTCGTCACTAACAATAATATCTCCTTTCCCCATCAGTTGAGGTATTAGACCTGAGTTTACAGTAAAACCGCTCTGATAAACGAGCGAAGCTTCAGTGCCTTTAAAATCCGCGAGCTTCTCCTCAAGTTCCTCATGTACCTCCATGTTTCCAATTATCGGACGTACTGCACCCGGACCAACTCCATATTCTTCAATTGCTCGTAGAGCACCTTCCTTAAGTCTTGGATGATTGCTGAGATTCAGGTAATTGTTTGAGCAAAGCATCAGCATTTTTCTGCCATCCACCGCGGGATGTGGCAGACTGGGACCCTGAAGATTTTTCATTCTCCAGTCTAGGTTCTTCTCAACCAGCTCTCTGTACTCCTCTCCTAAGAAAGATGTAGAATCTCTCATTCATGAATCCTCCCATTATTCTTCTAATAGACACAGACCAGACTCTAACAGTTCAGACTTTATCTATCTTCCGCAAGAAGACTTTACCCGAGAGGGCGGAGATGAATCAGATGTGTTTAGATGATTTTTCGGTAATTAAGCTTTGGTTAGGACGGTCTCAAAGAAGAGGAAGCCTGCCTAACGGCATGGGCGTAAAACTCGGTCTGGAAGAGCAGGTCTTGCGAGTATAGCCTGCTTGACAGGGCTGCCAGGCGTCTGTGGCATAGCATGGAGTTAACCAGCCCGAGGCCTGACCTCCTGTGTATCCGTCAATTCGGAGCACGGAAACCTCCCCTCTTTGAGGCCGAAGTGTCCTCAGACGCGTAAGACAGAGAGAGGGAGGAAGCTCCTTGGGAAAGCTAGGGGGAGTTCACAAATAGATTAGCCAGGCTATTGCCTCTAGGTCCTACGAATCATAAAAAAAGAGTGAGTAGCCTATTCCCATTTTATCTCTAAGCCCACTTTCCCTGCCTGCTTGGAAGTGAGCAGTTCCATGCCCTTATCAACATCCCTTATTGGTATTCTATGAGTGAATACCTGAGCTATCTTCTCACGGAAGTTTGGAATCCTTAGCAATCCCTTTACCTGAAACCATGTTTCGAACATCAGTCTTCCAGTTATCCCATATATCTTTGCTGCTTTGAAAACCACCAGATTAGTAAAATCCAACTCAAAGGGACGATGATAGATCCCCAGTACGGAAGCTCTTCCCCCAGGAGTAAGTACTTCTAATCCCTGCCTCAAAGCGGAAGCTGCGCCCGACATTTCCAAGACAACATCGACTCCAACACCATCCGTTGCGTCCGTAATTACCTTGACAAGCTTGTCTCCTTCCTCCTTTGCGCTTAGAACCATATCTGCCCCCATTTTTCTTGCCAGATCCAGCCTTATCCTATTGCTCCCACCTCCAACAGCAATGACTTGTTGGGCACCAAACGCCTTTGCAGCGGTTATGGCCATAAGCCCAGTCGGACCAGTGCCAAAAATAGCAATATTCTTTCCAGCAATGTCCTCTACATTGCCTTTCGGAAGGAGCGTATGAACGGAATTTCCCAAGGGCTCTTGAACAGACATTAGAAATGGGTCTAATTTAGGATCATTTTTCCAAGCATTCCACTCTGGAAGAGAAAAATATTCCGCAAACACACCGTCTATGTCAACACCAAGTATCTTCATATTTTGACAAACGTGCATCCGACCAGTCCTGCACTGATAATCCATGAAATCGACTATATGCGTTTCGGCCGATATTAGATCGCCAACCTGAAGGGATGTAACCTCCTTGCCAACTTCTACGACTTCAGCTGCGACCTCATGGCCAGGAATAAAAGGTATTCTTTTTATTCTCTGCTGTGCCCAATCATCCCATTCCCAGATATGAACATCGGTTCCGCAGATCGAAGAGGCTACTACTTTAGCGAGTACATCTCGTGATCCAATTCTTGGCATCCGCACGTTATTGACGAGTTTAGCTCCGGGCCCTCTTTCTTTCTTCATCCAAGCATACATGGACTTACTCTCCCTAAAGCTCATATAAATGAACCAACAGAATGCAAACGATTCAATAACAGACAGATGCAGACTAATCCCCGCTTTCGATGCAGGCTTCCTCTCTCTTTACCTCATCCGTCTGATGACACTTCGGCTTCTCAGAGGGGGTGTTCCTGTGCTTCGAATCTATGGCTGTCAAGGAGGGGGTCTCGGCGTTGGTTTACTCAAAACTGTGTCACCAGCAAGCGCAGCTTCGTATCACGGTAGAGACCGGCAGGGTCCCCACTCTCTCGGACTGGGGGTTGTGCCCACTTCTTTGGGCAGCCTTCCTCCCTCCCGGGGAACAGTTCGCCAACCAATTATGGCACAGTAGTATTATTTAAGATCAATGTAATTCATCTCGATCTGACAATATCTGATCTTCCTGTGGAAGAAAGGAAAGACTTGGAGAGGTTGATTAGGGGGTCAAGATGTTATTTACAGACATAGAAGGGAAAAGAATCCCTCTAGTATCAATAGGAACATCCCCATTCTTTGGGGCAGGGCAATTTGGCATAAAGGCGCTTTTTTGGAGACAGAAGTTCCTGCATAATCCGGAGGAAATGGCAAACCTAATGATGGATGCATATGATGCAGGAAGCAGAGGTGCACACATAATACCGCTGGGGAAGATTCCAGCGGCTGCAGGAATTGTAAAAGATCAATACTCTGAGTTCGTCGTGATCGGGAGCACTCCGCCTAATAATATCATGAAAGGAATCGAAATTCTTGAAAAGATGGATGCAAGGATCATCTTTGTACATGGGCAGATTGCGGACTTGAGAAGCAAGAATAAGCTTTCCGGTTTGCTAAGCGAGATCAGAAATGCTGGAGCCGTACCTGGGATAGCCACACATGAGCCCATAGAGACGATATCATTCATCGAGAACCAAGGACTGGATTGTCCAGCAATTCTGGTTCCCTTTAACAGCAAAGGTTACGCGATGCAAAACAAACCTCGACTTGAGAGAATGATCAATAGCTCTACCAGGTTTTTCATAGGGATGAAGGTACTCGCTGCAGGAAAAATAAGACCAAAAGCAGCATTCGAATATGTTGGAAAACACGGTAATATCTCTGCCGTGACAATAGGAATAACTACAAGTCAAGAAGCAAAAGAAAGCGTGCATTTCGCCTTGAAGTGTCTGAATTCAGGATCAAGGTTAAGGTAATTCTGTTGCATTAAGAGTGCAACACAAAATGAAAAGCTTAAAATATGCTTCTTGCTTCTCCTTTATCCTATCACTAAAACGATGACTGTCGGTGTACAGAATTGAAGATACGGATTCTTGAAAAAGACGATCAACACATCCAGTTTTACGTAGAAGGTATTGATCCAGCTTTCGCCAACTCTTTAAGGCGAATTATGATATCCGAAGTGCCGTCTATGACAATAGACGAGGTAATGATAGTCGAGAATACGTCTGCCCTGTTTGATGAAGTACTGTCGCACAGACTAGGATTAATCCCCATTGTAACCGATTTAGAGTCGTACGTACTTCCGAGTGAATGCGCATGCAACGGGTCTGGCTGTCCTCAATGCCAGGTCATACTGACCCTAAACAAAGAAGCAACAGAAGGCGGAATGACTGTCTACTCAGGAGACTTAGAATCGCAAGATCCTAAAGCGATTCCTGCAAGCGATAAGATACCAATAATCAGGCTGGCAAAAGGGCAACGACTGGTACTTGAAGCATATGCAAGGTTAGGAACCGGTCGAGAACATGCCAAATATCAGCCAGTATCTGGCTGTTCTTACAGGTATAAGCCGATAATTGACATAGAACTGGACAAGTGTGAGGCATGTGAAGAGTGTGTCAAGTCATGCCCGAAGAATATTCTTCGTCAAGAGAATGGAACTCTCGTGTTGCACGATGCTTTAAGCTGTACTCTGTGCAAGTCATGTGTAGAATCCTGCGAATTCGATGCAATTCATATATCGTGGGATGAATCTACATTCATATTCAATGTCGAATCTACAGGAGTCTTACCACCGAGCAAGGTTGTTAAGAAATCAACCGAAATATTGGAGAAAAAAGCAAGAGAATTCATAGAACTCGTGGGCGTAGCCAAGACGGAGAGGTGAGCATATGCCAAAACCTACAGGACCTACAGATCCAAATCTGACGCATTTAATCATGAATCTGCGAAAAACCAAGAAAAGAATATGGCGGACAATAGCTGAACAGCTCCGAAAACCAAGAAGAACCAGAACAGCAGTCAATCTGTCAAAAATCAATCGTCATACTGAGGAAGGCAATGTAGTCGTTATCCCAGGAAAGGTTTTGGGATCAGGCTTACTGAATCATAAGGTCTCCATCGCCGCACTGGTTTTCACAAAGCAGGCCAGAGAGAGAATAAAGGCCGCTGGGGGCGAATCTATTACCATAGAAGAACTAGTAAGTAGAAATCCAAATGGCTCCAGTGTTTTGATAGTGAAGTAATGGAGGAGGACGAATGGAAGGGCCCAAGATAATTGACGCTTCTGATTTGGTTCTAGGAAGACTAGCGAGCGTTGTTGCAAAACGCTTACTTGCAGGCGAGAGCATCGTGATAGTTAACGCGGAAAAGGCAGTGATAACAGGCAAAAAGACAAGCATTTTGGAGAGATACAGACAGAGATTTGGAATTAGAACTCTTACTGCGCCTTGGAGGGGACCGCTTCATTATCGAAGGCCAGACAGATTTGTGAAAAGGACTATTAGGGGTATGCTTCCCTATAAAACCCCACGAGGAAGAAAGGCCTATAAACGTCTTCTGGTACACATAGGCATTCCAGATGGAGTTGAGGACAAAATGAAAGAAACGCTCCCTCAGGCATCTATAGGGCGAACTAAGGGTAGGGGTATACGAGTTTACGAGTTGACCAGGG
Source organism: Promethearchaeota archaeon (assembly GCA_048939465.1). Classification (GTDB taxonomy): domain Archaea; phylum Asgardarchaeota; class Odinarchaeia; order Odinarchaeales; family JBHLKK01; genus JBHLKK01. Next base: position 11,257 of record JBHLPL010000002.1, read on the forward strand.
AATTAGGTTGGATTCCATCCGTGGAGGGGTAAGAAAATGACAAAAGTTCTTTTGGTTAGTGGAAAGCGGAAGACCGCGATTGCAAGAGCTACAATTCGCAAGGGCAAAGGAATGGTGCGAATAAACAATGTCCCGCTTCAGATCTATGGCTCTGAACTTGCTAGATCGAAGATTATGGAACCGCTGCTGATAGCAGGAGACGACATAACCAAGAAGATTGATATTCATGTAAGAGTCCACGGTGGAGGCTATATGGGTCGGGCAGATGCTGTAAGAACCGCGATTGCGCGAGGACTGGAAAGCTGGTCAAAGGATGTCAAACTGAGAGAGAATTTCATTCGGTATGACAGAACAATGCTTGTAGGCGATTCTCGAAGAACAGAACCAAAGAAATTTGGAGGACACAGCGCAAGAGCTAGAAAGCAGAAATCATATAGGTGAACTGTCCTTAGCTTCCGCAAGGGATTTGCTCCCTCGCTCCTTGAAATGCCAACAGGTCTTCTTTCGGAGCGATGAACACTCTGTGACTGTGGTACAGCTGCGCTTTCGATCACGCAACCTAAGAGCCTGTTACGCATATTAACTTCCTAGCTCCCAAGGTCATAGATCTTAACCTCAAAGACGAAGGGGATATTCAAACGCAATGGAATCCATCCCAACGCCTATGCCGAGGTCTTCTTGAGAAGGGCAGACGAAGCATGAATTGACGATTTCTTTTCACTTAGTTTTGGTTGGAGGTAAACTCCATTTCTTGGGGCTACTCCAGAATTGGTAATTTTCCCCTTCAAATCGCTAGGATCCTTTTTGCCTTACTTTGCGTTCAAACAGGGGCGACAAAAAGAGAAGCCTCGAAATTGAGACCGACAAAAAAGGCGCCTTAAATAAGCAATCTCTTAGGAGAATAGAAAAGCCGTACAATCATTTATTAGGATTCTTGAGGGGTCATAAATTAGTGGAGGATGAAAGCATTGAAAGTTATTAGCATAAACATTCCAGAGAAATATATCTATGAGCTAGAGGAACTAGTAAGGCAGGAATTCTACTTGAGTAGAAGTGAAGCTATTAGAGCTGCAGTTAGAGATCTCCTCAAACGTGAACTCTGGATGGCCGGACAAGCGATCTTGGCAACTGCGCCAGCCCCGATTGAACGTGAGCAGACAACATCCGGCGAACAATTAATTGACGGAAAAGTTATCCTTAAAACCTAACGAATCGCGTTTGCCGAGTGATTCCTTTTTGATTTGTCAAGAAAAGAAAAATCTTTAAAAGGCAGATTTGTTCATCTCCATTGACATGTTCTAATATAATGGAGAATGATTTACATGATAATCCCTGTACGTTGTTTCACCTGCGGAAAAGTCATTGGTGATAAATGGGAGGAATTCAAGAAAAGGGTAATAAAGCAAAATGAAAGACCCGACCGAGTTTTAAATGATCTGGGAATTAAACGTTACTGCTGCAGAAGAATGTTTATTTCTCACGTGACCGTGGACAAGGAAGCAAGAGAGCTGATAGATGAAATACTGAAATTTTAAATACTTGTTTTACAAGCTTTCTTGAGTAGCCTGGAGGTGAAAGCTAATTTCAGAAACCACTCCAGAGAAAACTGAGGAAGAAGATCTTCTAGTACCCTTGGACAAGTATCTTGCCAACGGCATTCATATCGGGACTCAAGTCAAAACAAAATCTATGAGACCATTTATTTATCGGGTCCGTCCAGATGGTCTCTATGTGCTTGACGTCAAGAAGACTGATGAGAGAATAAGAATAGCGGCCAAATTTCTGGCCAGATATAAACCGGAAGAGATCATAGTAATATCTGCAAGGCAGTATGGCCAGAAACCAGCCGAGAAATTTTGTGAATTAACTCGGGCAACGCCCATGATTGGACGATTTATACCGGGATCACTGACTAATCCTACCTCAAAGAACTACTTAGAGCCAGGCATCATCATGGTAACGGATCCTAGAGCAGATAATCAAGCCGTAAAGGAGGCTGTCAAAACTAGATTGCCGGTCGTCGCCCTGTGTGATACCGATAGCAGCGCGACAAACGTCGATTTGGTTATTCCAACAAATAATAAAGGACGTAAGGCGCTCTCGGCAGTTTACTGGATTTTGGCTAGGCAACTTCTGCGGGAACGCGGAGAAATTCCGCCTGACGCCGAGTTATCCGCTTCGATTGAGGATTTTCAGGCCCATCTAAGAAGGGCGTAGGTTTTGGACTCCTGTCCTGACACCTAATAAAAAGGTTATTAAATCTCTTGATAGATATCCTTCTCCACCGTGAAGTGGGTGTAGAATGTCAAAGATCACTTTTTCGGCCCCAGGTAAGTGCATACTAACGGGAGAACACAGCGTTGTTTACGGCACGCCCGCTATAGTCACAGCCCTTGATATACGGGCGTATTCAGCAGCAGAACCAACAAATGACGATCAGATCACCATAACAGGATCAAATCTCGGAATTACCGGCATCTTTCCTAATTCTCTTGAGGCTACACCAGAAGTCGATTCTAAGACATTATCGGTGCTTAAACCGATTTGGACAGCTTGCTGCAAGACACTTGAGAAAAAGAACAAGAAAGTTGGACTAAAGGTTGAGGTAAATTCTGAAATACCTCTTAGTGTTGGGCTCGGGTCTTCCGCAGCCATTGCTGTCTCATCAGTAGCCGCCGTCGCCCATGCTTCAGGCATTTCGCTTACGAAAGAAGAGATATCAAGCATTGCTTTTGAGGCAGAGAAAGTAGTGCATGGAACGCCTTCTGGAGTGGACAACTCTGTTGCAACCTTTGGGGGAGTCATGATGTACGAACAAGGAGAAATTGAGTACCTAGACGTTAAGAGTCCAATACCACTAGTGATCGGAAACACGTTAAAGGAGAGAAACACCGGAGAGTGGGTAGAAAAAGTCCGACATCGTCACGACAGACACCCCACAGTGATCGATAGTGTGATAAAGGCAATAGCCGACCTAACTAGAAAGGCAAAGATTGCAATTATAAACGGCGATTTAAGAACTCTTGGAGAATTAATGGATATTAACCAAGGACTGCTATATTCTTTAGGGGTTTCAACAGATGACCTAGACCGGTTAATTTATGTAGCACGTAAGGCAGGAGCGCATGGGGCGAAGCTTACGGGAGCCGGCGGGGGAGGATGTATAGTCGCACTCTCTTCTCATAAGAATCAGCATGCAATTGCTGCAGCTATAGGAAAGGCAGAAGGCGAGCCCATCATAACAAAATTCTCACAACAGGGAGTTAGAATTGAGAAATAGACCGATTATTCTAAAACTAGGCGGTAGTGTAATCACAAGCAAGAATGAATTATTTAAGGCAAAACCTGAAGTTGTAGACCAGATTGCCAAAGAGGTCGCGTCAGCAAAGCGTAAAAATCTGGTTATAGTCCATGGCGGCGGATCGTTTGGTCACCCCGTGGCCAAAAAATATAAAATACATAAAGGCTTCCGCCACCCAAATCAAATAATGGGATTTTCAGAAACACACAAGGCTATGGAACAACTCAATCAAATAGTAATCGGCGCATTCCTAAGACAGAGAATCCCTGTTATTTCAATTCCTCCATCAAGCTGCGTCACCACAAACCGTGGCATAATTACAGTGTTCAACATTCCGGTAAGGGAGTACCTTAAGAAGGGCTTTATCCCCGTGATCTATGGAGATGCAGTCATAGACGAAGAATGGGGCATGGCTATCCTTTCGGGAGACCAGATTGTGAAATATCTCGCGATGCATCTAGAAGCCAGAAGAGTAATTTTCGGTGTTGATGTTAATGGAATCTTCACAGCAGACCCTAAGCAGAACCAAGATGCAAAACTCATTCGCAGGATCACACCTAGGAATTTTGATCAGATTCTGTCCAGCTTAGAGACCAGTGATGTGGGCGATGTGACTGGTGGGATGGCGGGAAAAATGAAAGAACTCGTAGAAATAGCAAAGAGGGGCATAGAAGTAAGCATTATAAACGCTACCAAATCTAAAAATGTGGAATCCGCGTTAACAGGAAAAGATGTTTCTGGTACGCATGTTAGTGGTTGGGAACGCAAAGTGAAAAAAGCGCCAGTAGAGCCAAGAAAACTGGATCACATAAGGATGTGTTTGGAGAAATCTGTTCAAGCAAGAAATAAGACTGCTGGACTGGAAGATGTTGAGCTAATCCATAATGCAATACCTGAAATATCAAAAAAGGATGTTAATCTTGGTGTAAACTTCCTCAATTATGATCTAGACGCGCCAATCATTATTGCAGCAATGACTGGGGGGCATCCTGTTGCAAAAAGGATTAATGAGACATTAGCGAAGGCATCAAAAGAATTGAATATTGGATTGGGTGTTGGAAGTCAGAGAGCTGCCCTAGAAGACCCGGAGCTAGCTGATACATTCAGAGTTGTCCGTGAAGTCGCACCGGAGGCGTTCATCATAGGAAATCTCGGTGCTCCCCAGCTCTCCAGAGGGTACGATTTAGAGGAGATAGAAAAAGCCATAAAGATGATAGACGCAAATGCAATAGCTGTGCACCTAAACACATTGCAGGAAGCAATCCAACCGGAAGGAGAAACTGATTTTTCAGGGGTTGTTAGTGCATTTAGGAGGATTTCGGATAAGATTGATATCCCAGTAATCGCAAAAGAGACGGGTGCAGGGATAGCAAGGGAGGAAGCAGAGACTCTTGAAAAGGCTGGAGTTACTGCTATCGATGTAGGGGGTGCGGGGGGAACTAGCTGGGCGGGAGTGGAAACGCATCGGGCAGCTGAGAGCGGGGACGGGCTGAGAACTCGCATAGGAAGGACTTTCTGGGACTGGGGCATACCTACTGCAGTAAGTACATTCGAGGTAGCTCAGTCAACAGGACTGCCAGTAATAGCTACCGGCGGAGTACGCTCAGGTCTTGACGCAGCAAAGCTAATAGCTCTGGGCGCAAGTGCCGTTGGCGTTGCCTTCCCGTTGCTCCGACCGGCTTATGGAGGGGATGTAAACGAGGTGATTAATACTCTCGATACAATGATAGAAGAACTAAGAATTACCATGCATTTGGTTGGAGCTAAGACAATCGACGAATTGAAAAGCGCAAGGGCAATTATCAGTGGAAAGACTGGTCGATGGCTTCAGCTCAGAGGCTATGAAGTTTCCGGATTCGCAAATCGAATAATAGAATAGATAAAAATCGAAAGCTTTTAAAATTATTAAAATGTAGAAGTAAGATTATTACAGATTTCAGATTACTGCAATGATGAATGATGAGGGTGTATCCCGAAGGAGGTGTTTCTACTGTCAAAGCCTATTCATGTTCGCTTTGAAGTACCTGAGAAACTGGCAGATAAGGCATACAAAGCAATAGAGATAGCCAGAGACACAGGAAAAATCAAAAAGGGAAGCAATGAAGCCACAAAGGCCATAGAACGAGGAACAGCGAAGCTTGTTGTAATAGCCCGAGATGTGGAGCCGCCGGAAGTTGTTGCCCACATTCCTTTTCTCTGTGAAGAGAAGAAAACTCCCTATATCTATGTGCCAAGCAAAGCGAAACTGGGGGTTGCTGCGGGAATCGACGTCGCTGCATCAGCAATAGCTATGGTTGAGACGGGAGAGGCAGAGTCTTTGATCAAGGAGATAATTAAGGAAGTCGAAGGGATTAAGAGGTAGAGACTGAATGGAACCAACAGAGGCAGGCATCCCAGCAGAGGTCGTCCAGATAATTGGACGTACAGGAGTTACCGGCGAGATCATTCAAGTTAGAGTGCGTGTGCTATCAGGGCAAGACAGGGGACGCATTATTACGAGGAATGTGAAAGGGCCAGTAAGGCTAGGGGATATCCTTATGCTTAGAGAGACCGAAAGAGAAGCCAGGAAAATTAGAGCTAGATAGTCTCCTTCTACTTGCTTTGGTATGCTGTGGTCCACTTCAGTTTCCTTGGTTTTCTCTTCAAGGCAAGGCTATTCTTGCGGCACTTGGATGAGCAAAAGTACTTGAAACTTCCATCAGCTTGAACATACATCATGCCTGTCCCAGGTTCAATATCGTGACCACAAAATAAACATTTTTGTACTTTTACCATTTGCTCCACTCTCTGCCATTTTAGGTAGACGATTCTAGGACTATTTATTTGTCCTTTTAACTCTATCGGCAAAAATCTGAAGTCTCATCTTGACCATCTCAAGGAGACTCCATCCGATAGGGCGGAGTAGTTTACGTTAGAATAGACGCTACGATTGCATTAACCAGCGCCTCAACATCCTTTGGAGAAGAGTCGAGACATTCCTTTTTCAATAATTCAACCATTTCCCTCTTTAAATGCCCAGTTCTATCTCTAGTATTTACGATTTTCCTACAGATTTCCCTAAGTTCCGATGTGTAGTTTTGCTTATTGCGACCCCACTTTGAGATATACCCATTAATTCTTTCCTTTACTAGTTCAGGATCTTCCATCTCTAAACCGGCCATATCGTGCCAGATTCCTATCTCAATTAAGGCGGTTTTTGGCGAATCAGAGGCGTGAGCGATGTTTATTCCGCCCCAGATCCCGTATTTTCCTCTTATAGTATTCGACTCGGCTTTATGGCTAAATGTGTTTCCAAGTAACCCTCTTATTCGCTGAATTGCATCAACGCCTTCGATAATCATTGCAATAACTGGTCCAACCTTGATAAACTCAACAAGACTATGGAAAAAAGGTTTATCCTTATGAACTTCGTAGTGCTTCTCCGCAAGTTCTTTGGAAGCTTTAAGCTCCTCAAAGGCTAGGATTTTTAGATCTTCTTGACCAATTAGCTCTTCTAAAACCTTGGTCCCAATATATCTCCTCATTGTTCCATCCGGCTTGATCAAAAACAACGTTCTTTCGACGCCACTCATCAGAACCACCCATTGACGTGGGCTACTAGGAGTATTTGATATATATTCTTTCTTTTTGTTTCAAACCTTTTGTACCACCTCAAGCAAATGAGAGTTCCGCATTGGATTTGGGAATGGTCTTTGTGTTGATTTCGATTGCGCTTTCAGCCTTGATACTGGTCGCTCTAAAGAGAGTAGCATAAGTTTAATTAGGTAACGTCAAATTCGTTAATCGATATATGCTAAAAGACGACATTCTTAAAGATCCTAGACGAAAAGTGGAGGATGAACCAACTTGATAAGACAACCCATTATATCGTTCTTGGGCCACATCGATGTGGGCAAAACAAGTCTCCTAGATAAGATAAGAGGAACAGTAGTTCAGCTTCGAGAGGCAGGGGGTATAATGTAGTAGCATAGACTACTCCATGCTAGACCCAGCATATCGGAGCTAGCTTCCTGCCCACTTCCGTTATAACAGCCATAGCAAAAGATCTTCTAAATCAATTCAAGATCAAAGTTACAATACCAGGATTGCTGGTTGTTGATAGCCCTGGGCATGCAGCATTTATGAACTTGAGAAGAAGAGCCGGGAGCGTCTGTGACATCGCCATTCTTGTGATTGATGTACTGGCAGGCTTTCAGCCTCAAACACACGAGTCCGTCAACATCCTGAAGGAGAGAAATACTCCGTTCCTGGTGGCGGCAAATAAGATAGATAGGGTTCCCGGATGGAAAGACAAAGAATCAACATCGTTCTTAGAATCTGTAAAGAAACAGGAAGAGTTTGTTAGGAAGAATCTTGATCAGAAAATATACGAAATCGTTGGGGCCTTTTCAACAATAGGTTTTGAATCTGAAAGATTTGACAGAGTGGGAGATTTTACTAAGACCATCGCCATTGTGCCTACAAGTGCAAGAACTGGAGAAGGGATTGCAGAACTCCTGATGGTAATTGCAGGACTTACCCAACAATACATGATGAAACGTTTGGAGATTTCATCTGAAGGGGGCAGAGGAACAGTTTTGGAGGTCAAGGAGGAACCGGGGCTGGGAATTACCGTTGACACTGTTATCTATGATGGAGTGATCCACAAGGGAGACACCATCGTGGTAGGGAGCTTGGGTGATCCTATTGTAACTAAGATACGGGCAGTTCTGCTGCCAAAACCCCTTGATGAGATACGCGACCCCCGCGAACGATTTGATCCTGTAAAGGAAGTTCAAGCAGCTGCAGGTATCAAGATAGCAGCACCTGCTCTTGAAGGGGCTATTGCTGGAGCCCCTTTGATTGTCGCGAACACAGAAAAGGAGATTGAAGAAGCAAAGAACGAAATATTGAGTGAGATTGAAAAGATCAGGATATCGACAGACAAAACAGGGATAATACTTAAGGCAGACACGCTAGGTTCTTTAGAAGCTATTCTAAAATACTTCCAGGATCAAGGGATTGCAGTCAGAATAGCCGACGTTGGGGATATTTCAAAAAGAGACATAGTTGAGGCTGAAGTCGTTAAGGAACTTGATCCGCTTTCAGCGATTGTTCTTGGATTTAATGTCAAAGTACTGCCTGATGCCAAAGAGGAATCGGTTAAACATGAAATTCCGATACTCCAAAACAGGATAATTTACCGATTGTTTGAGGAATATGACAATTGGCTATTTGAGAGGAGGGAAGAGCGAAAGAGAGAAGCATTGAAGACAGCCGTAAAACCAGGAAAGGTAAAAATCATTCCAGAATATATTTTTCGGCAAAGTAAGCCCGCGATCGTCGGTGTTGATGTTCTTAGCGGGCAAATAGTCTCTCGGGTCAACTTGATAAAAGAGGATGGGAGCAGAGTAGGAACAATTCTTCAGATACAGGACAAAGGAGAAGTAATTCCTATTGCCAAGGCGGGACAAGCTGTCGCCATTTCAATCAGGGGAGCCACCGTTGGTCGACAGATAAATGAGAATGACGTTCTATATGTCGATATGCCAGAAAGAGATGTCAGACTCTTCAAAGAACGTTTCAGAGACGAACTCTCTGTGGGTGAGTTGGAAGCTTTAGATGAATTAATCGAGATAAAGAGGAAATCAGATCCTACATGGGGTGCATAATCTCAGTTTCAACAACTTTAAAAAAGAAAAGGTATGTTATTAGAATCACTTGGATGTCTTGTAATGAGGATTGACTAGCGTAACAATGGAGGTAGGAAATCAGATGTCAGAATTCAGATTAGTAATATCTGACCCAGAAACAGGCAAAGCTATCCAAACCCCCGTGAGAGAAGCCAAAGCCAGGGTGCTCTTAGGCAAAAAAATGGGGGAGATCGTCCCGGGAGACGCTCTGGGATTACCTGGATATGAACTCAGAATAACGGGAGGAAGTGACAAAGACGGTTTTCCCATGAGACGAGGAGTGCATGGCACTGTTCGTAAGAGAATTCTTCTAAGTAGACCACCTGCCTTTAAACCCGGTAGATCTGGCGAAAGGAGAAGGAAGACTGTTCGTGGAGACACTATTACAGACGAGACTACTCAGATAAACTTCAAGATAGTCAAAAAAGGAGCAAAGCCTGTTGAAGAGTTAATTGGGATAAAACCCGAAACTTGATTCAGATATAATTGATGTCAAAAGGAGACAATAAATGCCTAAGGCGAAAAAAATATCTGTGCCAGAAGCTGAAAAAAAGCAGTGTGAGGTAAATGTAGGGGTTGTTGGTCACGTTGATCATGGAAAAACAACGCTAGTTCAATCGATAAGCGGGGAGTGGACAGATCGTTACAGCGAGGAAATAAAGCGAGGCATATCCATAAAGCTGGGTTATGCCACCGCAGTTGTAGTTAAGTGTCCTAAATGCCCCCCGCCTCAATGTTATATGACCACTACCATGTCTGGTGGCACAACATGTCCTCACTGCGGATCCGAGGTTGAGTTTCTTCGAAAGATTTCCTTTGTCGATGCCCCAGGACATGAAATACTTATGGCTACAGTAATTTCAGGCGCCTCATTAATGGATGGGGCGATGCTTGTTATTGCCGCTAATGAAGAGTGTCCGCAGCCTCAAACACGAGAGCACCTGGCTGCTCTGCAAATCACTGGTGTGGAAAGAATTATAATAGTTCAGAATAAGATCGAGCTGATCTCAGAAAAAGAAGGAATCAATCATCACAAGCAGATAAAGGATTTTGTTAAGGGAACCATCGCAGAGAAAGCTCCAATAATCCCCACATCTGCGATATTTAAATCAAATATTGATTTGGTAGTTCAGGCTATTGAAGAATTTGTGCCAACACCGAAAAGACACGTAACCAAACCACTGCAGATGTTTACGGCACGTTCATTCGATGTAAATAAACCTGGAACTACTCCAAGAAAGCTTGTTGGGGGAGTAATTGGAGGGGCGATAGTCCAAGGAAGAGTCGAGATAGGAGAGAAAATAGAAATCAAGCCAGGAATAAGGGTCGAAAAAGAGGGGGAAACAAACTACCAACCACTTGTTACAAAGGTCGTGAGTCTCAAGGCAGGAAACGCTTCCCTGAAGGAAGCTTATCCTGGTGGACTGATTGGCATAGGCACGAAAATCGATCCATCTGTTACCAAGGCAGACGGACTGGTTGGCAATGTAGCGGGAGCAAAAGGAACACTGCCTCCAGTACTTGACAAACTGACGTTCAAAGCACATTTAATGGAACGAGTCGTGGGATCGAAGGATCTTCTGAAAGTAAAAGACATAAAAGCAAAAGAGAGTCTGATGATTAATGTGGGAGCGGCAGCTACACGTGGGCACGTAATCAGTGTAAAGGGAGACAGTATTGATGTGGAATTACGGAGACCGGTATGTGCAGATTCAGGGCAAAGAATGGCTGTGAGCAGACTTGTCAAAGGTAGATGGAGACTCATAGGCTGGGGGGAACTGACAGCTTAGAGCCTGCAGATATTTCCACGAAGAACGTTAGTCTTCGGGATCTATAAAAGACTGGAGGCGAGCAACTATACTTTGTGTCTTGCTTGATACTAACTTCCTTATGATGTCAGGCCAATTTAAAATTAACATTTTTTCAGAGCTTGACCGCATTATACAAAGGAAATACGTCCCTGTGATTCTATCCGCTACCGTCGAAGAGTTGTGGAAGCTTTTGGAAAATGAAAAACCTAAGATTCAGCAGCAAGCATCATTAGCCTTAAAAATGGTAGAGGGGTGCGAGGTGAGAAAGGCAGACCGTTTGCCTAATGAGAATGTAGATGATTTAATTGTGCGGTACGCTAAGGAAAGCAAATGCATAGTTTCCACAAACGACAGAGAACTCAGGAAAAAGCTACGGAGAAATCACATAGCGGTAATATATCTAAGGCAAAAGGCGTTTCTGGCTTTGGATGGGGATATTCCACAAAGCTTTAGAAGAGAGACACGTTTATAAATAAAAACCCCAAAAATGGCTCATTTAAATCTTGATAACTCATAAAGAACTGAAATCCCCCTAATTAGCTCAATTAGATTCTTGTGAGAGTGCGTCAACGCATGTATAAGTTGATGGTTGTTAGAGACACTGTTCGTATACCTCCAAGGAGATTTAGCGAACCCATAGAGGAAGTGGCGTTAGAGATATTGCGAGAGGAGCACGAAGGAATGATGAACCCCGAATTAGGGTTCATAATAGCAGTAATTGAAGTAAAAAATACGGATGTTGGGAAGTTGGTGCCAGGAGACGGCGCTGCATTTCACGATGTAGAATTCTCAGTCTTAGTCTTCAAACCAGACTTGCACGAAGTAATTGAAGGAGAAGTAGTAGAAGTCGTTGACTTTGGCGCCTTCGTTCGCCTTGGTCCCATAGATGGGTTATGCCACGTCAGTCAAATCACTGATGATTACATAAACTATGATTCAAAAAGGTCAGCTCTCTTGGGAAAAGAAACAGGAAGAATATTAACAATAGGCGATCGGGTTCGTGCACGAATAATTGCAATGAGTATTCGAGGAGGCGCGAGAAGCGGAAAATTAGGTCTAACAATGCGACAGCCTTTCCTAGGAAAGTTGGAATGGATAGAGGACGATAGCAAGAAAGCAGCTGAAAAGAAGAAGGAAAAGAAGAAAGAGAAGAAAAAGGGAACCGAAAAGGCATAGGAAGGATGTATGGTTGGTTAAAGAGCGTGCATGCAGAACATGCAGGAAGATAGTATCCGGACAGCTATGTCCTCGTTGCAAGACCTATACACTGTCTCAAGATTTTGCTGGATTAGTCATTATTCTGGATGCTGAAGGTTCACAGATTGCAGAGAAACTTAACATAATGGAGAGGGGAAAGTACGCCTTGAAGGTTCGCTAAATTGAAAGATCTGAGAATAACTCCTAAACTCCGTCGAGAATTGAAAAAGCCGCAAGGTATCTTACTAAAAGGATCTGCAGACACAAACATACGGATAATTGAAGAACTAGTAAAATCTTCAAAACCTCCTAAACTGGTAACGGTTGGGGATGTGGTTACAAGCAATCTTACGGACGCAAACATATTGCCCGATCTATGCATCATAGATGGTAAGACCCTACGAGGCGGGTACAAGATCAAGCTTAAGACAAAGAAGAACATAAGATTGAAAAATCCCAAAGGAACTGTAAGCTCAGAGGCTTGGGAAGCAATTAGGAAGGCCATTTCCTCAGAAGTCAAGGTTGGGATAATAGTAGAGGGAGAAGAAGATCTGCTAACCATTCCAGCAGTCCTCTTGGCCCCGAATCGTGCTATTGTGATATATGGTCAGCCAGACATTGGAGTGGTGATCGTAAAGGTCGACGAGGAAAGCAAGAAACATTATCGAGAGTTAGCAGAGCAAATGGAGGAAATTTAATTGTCCATGAAAATTGACGTTATTTCGGAGAAGAAAAATCCCTTGCTAGGAAGAAACGAGATATATTTCGAAATCTCTCATCCGAATAAAGGAAGTCCAATGAGGAAAAACATAAGGGAAAATTTGGCCTCGAGATACAAGGTGGATCTAGATTTGGTCTTCATACGTAGACTTATGCCGGTTGCGGGAAAGCAGAAAATTAAGGGAACTGCAAGAATCTACGAAGATAAGGATCGAGCCGGACTTGTTGAAGCTAAGCACATAGTAAGCAGAAATCAGACAGAAGTAGAAGAAAAAGAGGAAGTAGAGAAGGAGAAGCCGAAGGAGAAGCCGAAGGAGAAGCCGAAGGAGAAGCCGAAGGAGAAGCCGAAGGAGAAGGGTTAGAAGAAACTTGGGGAGTAATAGGTGGTAGTTTCTGTAAACTACTCCTCCCTCGCAGAAGGGGCTCATGACTGTGCTTGACCGCAATTCCCTCCCGAGCTCCGGTTTCATCACAAGTCAAATCAAGGGGCGATTTGCAGCGCCCCAGCCCGGTGATCCGTGCATAGCGCCGAGCTTAAGAGTTTTCCTCGCCTATCCTCGCACGGGTCATTGACCGTTTCCGCCTCCAAGAGAGGTGTCCCTTCAGACCTATTAGTATATATAGCACAAACTCAGTTAAAGATCCCTCAATTCCTCTCCGCCCTTTCGGACGGAGTCCCCCAGAGGTGGTTCCTACGAGCGTCAAAGAATATTATACGGTATCAAAGGACGGAAAAATTGCTAGATTGAAGAAGAATTGTCCCAGATGCGGACTTGGCACATTCATGGCAGAGCATTCTGATCGATGGAGTTGCGGCAAGTGTGGTTGGACTGAATTCAAGAAAGGGGAGATTGAAGACCACGAAAAAGAGGAAAAACTAAATCAGTCTTAATCCATAATAGATAGGATAGAATACATAATAGATAAGACGGATAGGGTATATTTCTTTGAAAGGCTCTGACTTCTTCCGGCACAATTCTCGGGCGTCAAGCAGCAGCTTTGGTTACCGGCTCGGAAACTAATTTACTCTTACGCACTTCGCATTTCCTTAACGGCATAATCTTTTTGCTTTCATTATAGATTTCAGATCCAATCTTTCCGAGCACACATTCATGTACAAATTGCTGGAAAGTCAGTTCCTTTGCCTTTCTATAAACAGTTTCTTTCATTATTTTGCGGATTCTACGCTCTTGACTGGTCTTGGCTCTATTATGCGTAAATGCTATTGTAGAGATAATTAAGCGATACCTGTCTTTGGTCATAATACTGAATCGACCGTCAATCCTGGTACTTCCTCGGCGAACTAAACTCCTGAGGTAATCCCGGGCAAAATTGTGACCTTTGAATATGGTATAAGCTGATTTATCTTTTACTTCTTTAATCTGGAAGAGAAGTTGTATGTGTCCAAGAGTCATATCGCCTGTAATATCATACAGCGTAGCCTCTACAACTCTACCTATCAGCCTGTCAGGATCGTTTGTGACGGTTTCACCTATTTCGATGTCTCCGAGATATTTAGGCGAGTATATAGTGAACCAAGATTTAGTTCTCCATGTATCCTTGACTTTGCTTCGAGACATGGTCATTCATCTCCTTAGGAATCATGGTAGACGAAAAATCAAATAAAAACCTTTCTTAAAAGTTGACTGCTTTTACTTAATATCTTCCACCGATTTGATGGTGGCCAATAGACTGTCAAGTGAAGTCATGACCTTATCGATGTTTTCTTCATAATGGGCGGATATCTCAAGTTTTCTTCCAACGCACACAACTTCTACCCTGCGATCGTTTCGATAATGATGTTGCAGGCTTTTTGTGACAGCTCTAGTCCTTTTTTCGGTTGCGCAGTCCAGCGTTAGCTTTATTTTGATTCCTTGCGTTTTTCGTCCCCCATTTGCTCCCTAATAATCTTTTCCAGATGAAAAACTAATTTCTCTTCACTTCCTGCGGGGATTAAAGCACCCGCAGCAGCATCGTGTCCTCCTGCTGTGGCTTCTTTTAGTTTAATCTCCTCTATAACTTGGCTTAGAGCCAATCCAAGATTAACACCGCTCTCAACTAGCTCTTCCCCTGCACGCAACGATACTTTTACACCTTCCGGGTCTGAATAGGCGAAGGAAACAATGACTTTGTCAGACTTCAATATTCGTGCGTGCAAGGCAACAGATGCAACAGTGCCAATTATTCGTTCATCAACAACATTTTCGCCATGAAAGACCTGAAGAAACTCAGTTTCCTTAACGCGACCTGGCTGTGTAAGCCATTCGATATATTTTGATATTTTCTGGCGATACTCTACAAGTAATTGCTGTGCTTCCATCAGGGCATTTACTCTGTCGCCAAGACATATTGCCACACCCACCCCAGGATGTCTGATTCTACCACAGGCGTTCAGAAGAGAGGCAAATTCTCTGGCATCCCTCAAAGGCGTTCCTTTTTCCTCTCTGAGTAGAGTGTACACATTCCCAACAATACTCTCAGCCTTATCAGAATCTATACCTTGTTGCAACATGTACTGAATAAGGGCGCTATTCAGTTGGATTTTCTCATCTTGTGAGAGATCAGAGAGAGTTCTCCAATGATCGTCTTCTTTCAGTTTTATTCCAGCCTTGGACAAGAACATGAAGCATCTTTCCCCGCTACCTGTCAAACCGGGTATGAATGGATCTGTCGTGTATTGCAGTGCAACGTGAATTGGCCTGGTTTCACGTCCAAAGATGGATAAATCCTTCTCTACTCTAAGAACCCCCGATTCCACACCATCCTTGACGATGATGTCCCCATTTATGCCAAAAAAATCTCGGTGTTCTGCTTTATCCTGTATATCACCTACAGCTCCGACGACAGCGAGATGAGCAAGATCCCTATTCTCCTTGTTAATGCTTCTGGCCACGAGGTAGGAAACCCCAGCCCCGCTTACTTCCTGACCTCCGTTTATCCCGTATAAATGGGGGTTTACATGAACCAATCCCGGAAAATCACCTGCGTTCCCCATCTCATGATGATCTAGTATTATTACTGAACTTTCAGAAAGATAGTCTTTAATAGAATTTAGCTGAGCAGAACCAAGATCGGAAAAAACATAGAAGGATCGGTTTTCGTCTGCTAGTTCCTTGATGATTTGTGGATTGATTTGCTTCACCACTCGAATGTGAAAGGCCATACCAAGCCGTAATAATGTCAATCCAATTACTCCTGCCGCTGCTATTCCGTCTGCGTCATAGTGGGAAGTGATCCGAACTATCCCTTTTTCATCCGCCCATTCTTGGAGCTTCTCCCCAGCTCTCTTGGCAAGTTTTAGAAAGCTATCAAGATCTCTACTCACCAATCTCAATCATCCGAAAATTCCTTTAAGATTCCTTAGAGCCTATCGTACCATCAGTACAGCCTTATCACGACTATATTTCCAATCAGAAGGAAGGATGCCCTTTTTCTTATAATACTTGGAGAGACGATGGATCTTGCTCTCTATTAGTTGTAGCCCCCGCTTTGAGTGAAGATCTTTCGGATGTTCCTCCAGATGCCTTCTCAAGTTCACAGAACTCTGCAACAAGTCAATAAGATCTTCAGGTAATGAAGGAAGTAATTCACGTTCTTTTAGAATCTGAGTCACTGACTTACCAGCAGCCAACTTAACTAAGGGAACCCCGTATTGATCCCTCATAATATTACCTATCATTGAGGGGGGCTCCCCCGCTTTGGCCAATTTGACTACCAGAGCCTCTACTTCATCAGCGTTTCTCATAAACCATTCAGGAGACTTTGTTCGAGGAGGTCTGGTGGATTTTGATTTCCCTTTCCTACGGGTGTGCATCCTTGCCATATTACTCCACCGCCAAAATCAAGATACTTGAGGGCTTTTAAATTTTCTGATTTATGATCTACAGCCAGTTCAGTATGTTAAAACCATTAAGAAGGCTTAAACCTCATCGAGCCGAGAAGTTCTTCTTTAACCAATCTGCAAACTTGTACAAAACCTTCTTTCTGTGAGAAAGTTTGTTTTTTTCATCAAAACCCATTTCAGCATAGGTTCTACCGTCACCCTCCAGCGGGACAAAAATAGGATCGTATCCCCAGAGTTTACCCCGTTCTTCTTCGGAAATTGTACCTTCTACATTGGCAGAAATGCATGTAGATACTCGATCATGAGAGAAGGCGATAACTGACTTAAAGACTGCCTTCCTTGTTGCGACTCCCTCCATCAACCTTAGAATCCCCTTATTCCCTATAGTTTTGAAGACGTACGAAGAGTACGGGCCAGGAAAGCCGTTAAGTGCTTCGATAAACAGCCCGGTATCTTCCACAAAAACTGGTTTTTTGATCTTTTTAGAAACTAGAGACACACTGTATGAGGCTATTTTCTCTAGACTTTCATGTTGAGGTTCAATCCTCTCGATATCCAGATGTTCAATCTCAAAGCCTATCTTTCCCAATATTTCAGATGCCTCTCTTATCTTATTCTTATTACTTGTAGCAAAAAGCAGCTTCATTTGATCGCCTCGAGGAAACTCCGACCAAAAGGACGGAGAGGGATTAAGGAGTCGATGAATGCTATTGGGACATACGCACCAATAGATTTGAAGTCACACCTCTCTTCGATGTGGAAACAGCTAATGACGGATGAGGGTGGGCGCCATGGACTGATAGCCACTGTATCGCCTGACGCTATATGCAGATTACTGGGTTCAGACGCTTTGGACTTGCTGCCAATCTGGCCTGTGATGCGACCAAAGCCCATTTGGGAATTAAGGTCCAGCATAGTCATAAACTCCTTCACTAAGATGGAGTATTTCATCTATCTTCGATATATCGTCCACGTCTCTCGACCTCCCCTATGCGAAGTATAGCATCCTCCGCATCCTTGCCCAAGACCTCACGATAACCAGCCAAAACTGCTTCGAAAAACTCTTCAGCGTGTTGATAGTGAGTACTTTGTAAGGCACGCTGCATAAGGTGGAGATCCACTCCTTTATGTTCAATTTCTGATGAGTGCTCACCCAATCCAAAATCTATGAAGTATATTTGCTTTTCAGAGGTCAAGATCATATTTGAGGTAGTTAAATCACCATGTATAAGTCCGTTCTTATGGAGACGTCCGATTGAGCGTCCTACACAGGTACAGACTCTTTTCTGTTCTTGTCTTGTAATTTCATTAATAACATTCTTAAGCTTCTGCCCATCAATGTATTCGTAAATGATGGTGGTTTTAGGAACATCTACTTGGCATATTGCCGGAGTGGAAACCCCAGCTTTTCTAGCACTGCTGAACATCTTGGCTTCATGAATCGTCCTGTATTGCCTGATCCTTAGATCCAGTTCAGGAATTCGATATCTCTTTGCTACCCTGCACTTCCGTACGACAACTCTGTCGTACCACTTCTCCTTAAACAAATAAGCTTCAGCACCTTTGGCCATGAGCAACTTGATCCTCCCCTAATCTCTCCAGACAATATCAACTTCATCGAGTCGCCATTTTGGCTTTACGCTACTATTTTTTAATTTCAAAACCTGTCCATGTTTGTACTGTAACATCCCTGTCCATGCTATCATCGCTCCATTGTCCCCAGAGAATCTGTTCGAGACCACACGAAACTTTGCATTATGCTCCTTAGCAATGGATTTAAGCATCTCCTGCAGTCTTTTGTTTGCAGCTACACCTCCCGTTAATAGAACAGCAGGCTTTTCAGTGTGTGCGAGGGCACGCTCCGTAACTTCGGTCAACATTGAAAATGCAACTTCCTGTAAGCTGAAACAAAGATCTTCGATTCTGTTCTCATGAAGTTTGTTTGTTGCAGCAGTTAGGAGACCGGAATAGGATAAGTCCATACCTTTGACAGTGTAGGGTAAATCAATGAACCGCTTGCCTTTCTTTGCTAACCTTTCTATCTTGGGGCCACCTGGATGTTTGAGTCCTGCTGAACGCGCAAAAGCATCGAGCAAATTACCTATGGGAATATCTAGGGTTTCCCCAAACACACGATACCTACCTCCGTCATAGGCCGCGACTATGGTATTGCCACCTGAAACATACAAAGTAACCGGATCTTCCGTATTGGAAGCAAGGCGCCCTATCTCTATATGAGCGACACAGTGATTCACACCGACGAGCGGGACTTCAGTAACTAACGCCAAAGCTCGAGCAGCAACAGCAGCAGTCCTAAGACAGGGACCTTTCAGCAAACTGTTGGCAGAGTTTTAAACCGGGTCCCTGAGAGAATGCCACGAATTCAATGTCGCTCAGGCTTATCTTTGCTTCTTCTACTGCTCTTACAATAGTTTTCTCTGCAACCCGTACATGGTGTTGGGCCGCTTCTCGAGGATGGATGCCACCCGTTTCTGGTTGATACACGCTTTCAACACTCGTAAGGATTCTTCCTTCAGGCGTTACTATGCCAACACTGAACGTGTGGGCAGTTCCCTCAATACCCAAACCCACCACTATTAACACCTCAAGAAAGGAAGATAAATACTATGATTTAAAAAACAACTGTTTTTGGCAGTGATTTTCATTTTCGCAACGCTGTCACTTTCTTCATGAAGTCCTTTACCCTAACTATATCTACAGGCTCCTTAACATTATTATTTACTTTGAAGTTTGTTCCAACAATTACGCCATCCGCTAATTCCATAAATGCTTCAACATTACTGGAATCAACACCACTACCAACCAGGATAGGAGTTTCCGGCACCGCATCTTTTACAGACTCAATATCGTCTAAATTGGGAGGTTCTCCCGTTTCCTCTCCCGTGACAATGACAGCATCTGCTAGCCCCCGATCTACTGTTTCTCGGGCTGCTCTCTCAATAGGAATCGCGGCAACAGGCAGCGCATGCTTTACATGTATGTCCGAAAAGATGAGGACCTCAGAATTGAGGAAGGACCGATACCTGAGTGTCTTGTAGGCCGATCCCTTAATAATTCCTTGATCGGTAATATATACACCGGTAAGGATGTTGGCTCTGATGAAACACCCACCGCAAATGGTGGCAATAGATAACGCAGCAATATTATCGTTTCTCAAAACATTAACTCCAAACGGCAGAGATGTCTGATCAGCTATCTTTGAAACGATGAAGGTCATGGCAGCTACAGTTTCTATGCCAACTTGACTCGGATAATATGGTAAATCCCCAAAATTCTCAATAAGCAGCGCATCGACTCCACCGGACTCTAGAGCCTTGGCGTCTTCTAATGCTTGTCGTAATATGGTATTTATGTTAACTGTTCGAGGTGAGCCGGGCAATGGCAGAAGATGAACCATCCCAATCACAGCTTTCTTCTTTCCAAAAACACTTCTCAACATCACCAACCCTCCCAAGAAGTCTTCTGTGTCTAATCTGTATTAATTCCCTTCCTAAAAGCATGAGATCTTAACGCTCTAGATAAGCAAAGAATACCTTAAAGGACGGCTCTTATGAGAGACAAAATTGCTTCTGATTGATCAAAAAGGAGTTTTATACGAGTTTAGATTAGGGGGCAGCGACATTCCTATCACACGTTGTGAAGTAGTTCTTTCCAACATGTAAGCAAAGACGAACCTTTGACAGGTCATAGACTTCTTTGAAGTAGTCTTTTGTAACGTATGCTGCAACCACCTTGCCGATCATCAGGGTATGATCTCCTGCCTCGAGACTTTTGCTAAGCTTACATTCTATGTGGGCAATACAGTCTTTGATTATTGGAGGAGATACTTTCTTAGCACTCTGAGTCTCAAGAGAGAATTCATCGAATTTGTTATGATCTCTGCCTGAAAGCGTACCGCAGCCGAGTACCTTTTTGGCAAGTTGGAACGTAGGAACGTTCACCACAAATTCTTTTGTTTCTGAGATCAATTTATGAGAGTATCTTCCAGGACGGATACTCATGGCCAATAGTGGTGGATCCACGCTAACAGGAATAATCCATGCTATAGCAAGAACGTTTGGCCTACCGTCTTTACCCCGGCAAGAAACCAAGGTCGCATTATAGGGATGCAGCAGACGAGAATACAGCTTAAGGTCCACATCGGTTTTCATTGTAAATCATCACCTCAAATATCTTTTCTTATATGTAATTGGTTTTTTAAAAAATACTTTTCCTCGTATAAAATTTTACAGAGATAATTCGGATTCTTCGATTTCTTGCTCAGGTTTTATGATGCGTTCTGGCTTTAACTCTTTTGGAATAATATCGTAAATTATTAAAGCAAATGCCAAATTAATACCGCCTTGTATAAGATTGAAAAGGTCTATTAATGGAAGCAGCCCCAGAACCACAGGTTCGGGGATGCCGTAGAAGATTGGCAGTAGTATCCAATTTGCAAGATGCATACTGGCAACTCTCAATCCAACTCCTCCGATGGTTGCAACCCACGGTTTTTTGGTTAGTTTATAACTGACTGCAAATCCGATGACCGTTAACCCCTCCGCCAGCCCTTTCATCACTCCGCCTCTTATGTTCCCCCTAAACGAAATTATGAGAAATGCCAAAAGACTCGTCGAAATTCCTGAAATAAAGCCAAACAAAAGCAGAGCCAACATTATTGGTATGCCGGTTGGGTCAAAGGTGAGGTTACTAAAAAGAGGGAAAGGAATATCAGTAATCCCAACTATTGGAAATAACTCACTAAGCACTACGAGAGCCCCAAGACATGCAGTACCAGCAACCATTATTGATGCCTTTTCTGGCAAAGAAATCTCCTTTTTTCTCTTAGAAAGAATTGAAGGCAGTTAAATACTCTTTTGAGGACTTGGGTGGTAAAGAATGTTGTTCGAAGTCATCTGAGAGTTGACTGGAGGGGCCATCCTAAGGGTTGGCGAGAAGCCAACTCCCCCCTGAAGTTGAGTTTTCAGACTCTGATGCCAACTAAATATGGGTGGCATTGGGAAAGGCAATTGTCAGCGCTATTGAAGCAAGCTAAGTCTCAGTAAAGAGGCTCTTTCATCCACTTGACGGGGGTCTGAGTAGTTCTGTGCATTATACTTGGCCTCTGATAGAAGGCCTCCTGCCACAGTAGAAGGCAGCTTATATAGCGGGAAGGACATTCCACAGTGCCTCAAAAAAAAGATTGAACACATTTATGAACTCTTGACGACTTGTATATACTCCTATCATTTCCCAGTGCTTGGACGGGGTGGCTATTAAGACTTCAGTTCTATCTGCAGACACCAACCATAGGTCCCTCTTATTGTATCTCCTTATCAGAGCACCAAGCCTTTTGAGCCTGGCTATAGCCTTCGCATGCGTTTTTGAATTATTCTCAATATAGGAAGCCACTCTGATGTCAGCAGTATTAGGAATACCTTCAAGCAAAGGTATCTTAATATGATGAAACTCTTGAGCAATTATTAAGACTTCACTTTTAATATTGGCGAGCATCTCTTCCGTTTTATGCGTCAGTTCCTTTTTGCCTTTAAATAGCCAGAAGAGATCTGCTTGATTTATGGGGCGTTTTTCCCGTTGGTAGTACTCGGACAGATGGTGGATCAAAGTGCTCATTTCATCTTTAAGTCTATTAACAGTCGAGGCCAATGCTCTTTCGGGATTAGTAGGACGAAACCTTCGAGGCCTGCTAGGCTGAATCTCAACTAGCTCCTTGTTGCTGAGAGATTTTATTGTATCATAAATCCTAGATTGAGGGACGTGGCACCAATTGCTTATTTCACTTGCAGTTCCTGAGCCAAGACGCAGAAGCGTAGCGTAAACTTCCGCTTCGTATTCCGTTAAGCCCAGCCTTTTGAGTCCTTTAATGATGTCTGAAGGATGTCTCTTATCCAAGTTATCGACTCCTTTAAGGCCATCAATCAGATACCAGAGTCTACCTGATAAGCTTAATCATTTCTTTGATTTCTTTTCAGAATCCGTCAATGTTTTTCCTTGCATTCAGATCTGGTTACATTAACTATAACACGCGAAGTTCAACGGTCTGTGGTCAGAAAATAAATTTGTCAGATAAGAGGTTTTCATCATCTCTTATTTTCAGATAACCATCTTACCGTCATTCGACTTATCTAGATCGCCATGTCAAAAAAAGGTTTCTATTTGGGAAAAAGGATAGGTTTTTTGCGGGAAGAGACCAATCAGATTCATTTTCCAGCTACCTGAACATCTTCAAATCTCACATAAGGCGACACACAGCTGAACGCGGTAGCTCCAGAGATTATTTCTGCCTTATTCGAAATCCCTGAGATTTTGTTGATCATTTCGAAAAAGTCTCCAGACACAAGTCCGCCTTTAACAGCGTCCCCAATTTTGCCATTCTTAATATGAAACGCGTTTCTTATTTCAGCAGAGAATTGACCTGAAGTTGGACTGGGGTTTAGCCAGCTAAACGAGTCCAAAAGCAATCCACTCTCTGTTTCCCCTATTAATGCTTCCAAAGATTTGTTACCTGGTAAGATTCTTAGATTGGTCGCCTGATTCTTAGGCTTCATTTTGAACTTATTCTCCACATAGTAAGCTACGAATTGCTGGCGAATCCCATTTCCCGTCGACCTCTGACCATACTGAGAACCTAGATATTCATCGTAAAGGTAATTCTTGAAAACTCCTTTTTCAATAAGTTGAGTCGTGGCTTGGGGATTTCCTTCATCATCAAAGGGTGAGGACTGCATACCATAAGGAAATAGTCCGTCATCTAATACATTTAGGATTTCAGATGCGATTCTCTCATTTGGTTTAAACTTCGAGAAACCTTCCTTCCGAGCCAGCCCAGTTGCGTGAACACCGATTGTGGGAACTAGTCCGTCACAAACCATCGCCGGAGAGAAGATTATGGTCATTTTTCCTGTTTCAGGCTCTACTGCACGGAGCATTGAAATTGCGTTTTTTGACCATTCACTTATAAGCTTGGGAGGAGCATCTTGAACTCTTCTTGCGTACCTCATAGTCCAGTATTCGCCGATCTTGTTTGCTTCTTTGGCTTTTATAGCTATCTCCATAAACATGTAAGTCTCGTCCTTCGTTAGATTCACACCTTGACTATTCACGATCTCAGTCGTCATATTGTAACATCTTACCTTTCCAAAGGTAACTTCAGCCCCTTTCGGAAGATCTTCTTGCATCTGAGTAGTGTATTCTTCAATCACGGCTTCCGGCTCATTCCTTATTCTTGGATCTACGATTTCAACAGATTCTGTCGGGCGTGGAACAGGAAACGAGAAGTCAGGAACCTCATTGATCTTCGCAATATCAAGAGCGGCGTCGACAGAGCGAGCAATGGACTCTTTTTTCAAACCGTATGAAAAAGCAAGTCCAACTCCTCCTTTGTGTGCAATCCTTACAGAATAGCCCACAGGTCTGGATGAGTTAATAAGAACGGTTTTCCCCTGTCTTATATGAGCTTCGGTAATCGTGGGTCTTTGAAGAAAGATTTCGAAATGTTCGATCTTTTTATCATGAATATCTTTCAGTATAGGTTCATAGCTCATTATTCACCCTCCAGAGACTATACCCTCATCTACCCTAATTGGAGGTCCGCCGGAAGTGACTCCCACAAAATCCTCGTAACCTTTCCCACAGGTTCCTGGATCAAGCCGGAAATTCTTTCCGACAGCTGAGACCTTCTTAAGTAAGTCCAACACATTTCCAGATAGTGCTGCAGCTCGCAGCAGCTGAGTAGTCTCTCCTTCTTCAATTAAGTATGCCTTCATTGAACCTACCTGTATCCCGCCTCCCAGCGGGTCTTCCATTCCATGGCTGCCCTTAACCAGATAAATGCCGTGTTTTACATCTTCTATCAGCTCTTCCCAGCTATGATCGCCTTTCTCAAAGTAAGTGTTGGACATTCGGACGTAAATCCTTCTGCTGAAATCCTGCGCTCGTCCATTTGCTGTCACTTCTGCATCCATCATAGATGCAGTCTCTCGTGTATGTATAAAGCCCTTAAGAACACCATTCTCGACTAAGATATTCTTCCGTGATTTGACTCCTTCGTCGTCGAAGTAATACGATCCGTATGCTCCCTCGAATGCGCTATCGTCGCTGAGAGTTACCAACTCAGAGGCTACTTCCTTTCCCAAATAGTCTGACAAAAAGGAACGATTTCTAAGGACCTGATCTGCCTCTAACCCGTGACCAAAGCTCTCATGAGCAATAAGACCTGCCATTTGTTGATCTAAAACGACTGGAAATCTGCCGCTAGGGGTAGGTTTTGCGTCTAAAAGCTGAATAGCTCCCTCCGCAGCTTCCTTGACAGCTCTTTCCTCATCGATTGATTTCACTACCTCATACCCGCCTTGTAATCCGCGCGAAAAATAATCATGTTGTACTTTTGCTCCTTCTCTGGCAATAGCAACGATCACTAATCGGATAACAGGGATTTTTTGCTTTAGGTAACTACCCTCAGAATTGACAACCGTTTTTTCTATCAAGGAGTGAGACACGTCTGTCCTGGCAGCAATGATTTTCGGATCAAATTGTTTAGTTGAATTGAAGAGCCCTCTCACTTTGCCGAGTTTCTCTTCTATTCCGACATCTGAGAACCGTATTTTCATTGGGTATTCTTTTTTAAGAGTCCACCCTTCACAAGGCTCATACGACGTTTTGGTTGTGGGTTTGAATGAAACTAGTTTTTCGACT
Source organism: Promethearchaeota archaeon (assembly GCA_048939465.1). GTDB lineage: Archaea > Asgardarchaeota > Odinarchaeia > Odinarchaeales > JBHLKK01 > JBHLKK01. The sequence goes on from JBHLPL010000002.1 coordinate 36,517, forward strand.
TCTCTCAGAACTGTTTCCTTATCTAGCTGACTTACACCGGTGGAAAGCCATTGTTCTCCCTTCAGCACTCTTATAGAAATCCCTTCTGATATGCCACTAGATATTTCTTCTTCAGTCATGCTCTTGAAGATTGAAAGGCTGTCCCTTCTCTGATATCTTGCGTCAAAATAATCACACCTACCAGAGGCTTTATCTATAATTAGGTCAAGCAAATCGTCTGGATTCATAATCTTACCCTCAGTGTCTCTAATGAACAACACCCTAGTGAACTACCCTCCAGCTTTCGCAAGGGGCTTCCTCCCTCGAACTCTGAATCGTTATTGGGTCTCCCTCCGGACAGGCGAACACTAGGGAGGTTTGGAGCTGGTTCACTTCCCCTATCATTGCAGCCACAGAATGCGAAACGGCCCTGCTCCTAAGCGTATAACCTAAGAGCCTTCGACCTATATTAATTGCTCCATTCAAATCATGATTATGCTCTAAGCCACAATCCTTGTTAAGAGTCTTCTTGTGAAGAATAGATATAGAAAACGAACGATTGAGTCTTTAAGGAAGTAATAAAAGTCGGTTTTGGATTCTTGATCATAAGAGGCATTCGAACTACACTCTTCGGCCACGTCTTCCTCCTTTTCTCCTAGTGCCGTCATGAGGAACAGGAGTCACCTCAGAGATTCGACCAATCCTAAGACCCGCCCTAGCTAAAGCGCGTATGGCAGCTTGAGCACCCGGTCCGGGTGTTCGAGGACCACTGCCGCCGGGAGCCCTTACTCGAATATGAATGGCCTGGATTCCTCTGTCCTTTGCAGCTTGAGCTACTCTAAATGCTGCTTGCATACCTGCATAGGGAGATGACTCATCGCGGTCTGCTTTTACTATTCGGCCGCCGCTGCAACTCGCTATGGTCTCTGCTCCTGTTAGATCAGTTATGTGAACTATAGTATTGTTATAGCTCGAGTAGATATGGGCTATGGCCCATTTTGTCCTTCTGGGCCTTTTAACAACAGGTTTCGGCGCAGCAGCTCTTCTCTTTTCCTCGGGTTTCTTTTTCTCAGGCTCCTTTCTAGTTTTTTCCTTAGCTATTTCCGCCTTGG
>JBHLPL010000002.1:37707-52391 GCA_048939465.1 Promethearchaeota archaeon
TTACTTTTGCTTTGGTTACTTTTGCTTTGGTTACTTTTGCTTTGGTTACTTTTGCTTTGGTTACTTTTGCTTTGGTTACTTTTGCTTTGGTTCCCTTGTCCTTCTCCGAATCAGAGGGCTCTTTCTTAGTTTTTTTGACCATTTTACTCCTTTCCTCCATCTCTATCTTCTTGGATGATACTTCTTCATATCAGTCGTCATTTAGACTCCTTCGAGATTTTCGCTTCTTCAGAAGCGATGGATAGCCTTATGGGATGGTCAGAGTCACCATAAGGACTCTTAGGGGCATATCCTATTTTGTCATCTTCATCAATAGACACTATATAGCCAGGCACAGTGATTATTTGGTCTCCAATAGCTATATGGCGATGGACAATTAGTTGACGTGCCTGATAGGGTGTCTTCGCTAGTCTCTTCTGATAGACGAGTGTCTGAAGTCTTCTTTCCAGCATATCCTGCGTTGTTAAGCTTAATATACTGTCAAGAGTGGCACCCTCACGTAATAGTCCTAGACGCTCAACCTTAGCGAGAAGTTGCTCTTCTCTGATAGCGCGCTCCTCAGGAGAAAGCCCTAGCAAACCACGAGCTCGGCTTCTTAATCCTGCTATTGCAGTTCTATGCTTCCATATCTCTTTTTTATTCTTTAAGCCGTATTGACCCACGAATACTAGTTCTTCCTGTAGTCTGTCCTTTTGCCAAGGATGACCTGGTTTTGCGTATTTCTTTCTTTGCTTCTTTGGATCACCCACACCGTTCTACCTCAATTCCTTTTTCGCCCTACGCTTTCAGTGTCTTACGTTTCACACCGACTGTAATACCTTTTCTTCCACTTGTTCTGGTTTTTTGTCCCCTAACCTTTAGCCCAAGGCTATGACGAATTCCTTTCCAGCTTTTTGACCGCATCATTCTGTCTATGTCTTCCTTTTGAGACAGTAGTATGTTAGTGCCAAATACGTGTTTATCTTCTCCAGTTACTGCGTCCCTTTGACGGTTCAGCGTCCAGGCAGGTATCTCGTGTTTCTTGGGATTCTGAAGTACTTGTTCAATTCTCTTTGCCTCAGCTTCGGTCAGTGTTCCTAACCTTTGGTCGGGATCAACTTGAGCCGTACGTACGATAATGTGAGCTAATCGGATATTTATTCCTCTAATCGTAGTCAATGCATATGGTACTTTCTTTGTTCCGTCCAGATCTGTTTTCGCTATTCTAATAACTGGGCGTATCTTAGTAGGTATTGATGAGATCGAAGAGGACTCTTGTGTCATTTAGTTCCCCCCAAATAGGTTCCGACATCGTGTTGTAACCGTTACATGCGAAATATTTAAATCATTCTGTTTTTGAGAACGTTGATATACGTAGTTTTGAAAGTTTTTGTGGCGCGGGGAACGGGAATCTCGTGAGAGTTGTGGCCCTCAATTCGAACCCGTGCGACTCAAACTGAGTCACAGGCTTAATGGTTTTTCAAATCTCCAAGCCTGCGCCGTAACCACTTGGCTACCCCCGCCGCTCAGAATTCTCGATAGTCTCATAATAATCCATAGATTATTTATTCTTTCGCTTTAACTTCTTTTGACTTCCAAAATGAAGGGTACGTTCCTAATGGCATTACCACTCTTTCTGTTTTGACGACAAGACCATGATCTGTTTCAAGGATTTGTTTGGTTGTCTTCAGAGCTCTCGCTAAAGCAACAAGTTCTTCTTTTAATGTGAAGATCACCACAAACATGCCGGGTTCTATGCCTGCCTCAATCCTCACGACGCCCGGTGCCGCCAGATGGGCGCCGTGACATATTGCATCTACAGCTGTATCTCTAATAGTGATTTTAGGCACGTGTGAAACAGCATTCTCCACAGGTAATACGATGTCTCTCAGAGGCTGCTCCATCTTATCCTCTTTCCAAAACTCATAAGCATCCATCAAATCATGAAGCGTAGCCAATGACTTGTCTTCTTTGAAAGGGCCGCTCCTAGTTCTTCTCAATTCCTGCATATGAGCGCCACAGCCGAGAACCTCCCCTATGTCGTGAACAAGCTTTCTAATATACGTTCCAGCCTGGCACCCCACACGTAATAGAACATTCCTGTTTTCAATCTCCAGTACGTCTATGTAGTAGATTGTTCTTGTTCTGAGTCGCCTTTTAACCGATGAACGAAGTGGCGGACGTTGATAGATCTTACCTTGAAATTCCCTAACAGCTTCAGTTATTCTTTTATCCGGTTGTTCTTTGTGTAACCTCATAATCGTTACATATTCCTTAGCAGACCCGAGGAGCACTGGGATTATCTTTGTTGCATTCATCAAGGCCACCGGGAGTATTCCAGTTACCTGAGGGTCAAGTGTCCCACTATGCCCTGCCTTGGACATCCCAAGTATTCGCTTTAGCCAAGCGACGACTTCGTGAGAAGTTGGGCCAGGAGGCTTGTCGAGATTGACTACCCCGTTCTGGAGGAGTCGCTCTATACTCCTCTTTTGGGGCGGGGTCCCATATTTCGGATCAGTTACAGCATCTGTTCTAACAATCACCTCTCTTCTCTTGTCACATGGCAGCTCCCTTTTTTCCAAGATAATAGCCTCAGAGACTATCTATCACATAGAAACATCATTAATTGAAGATGAAGAAACTATTAAAAAAACTGTTATTTATTTAGCGGTCAACAGCTAGGCCAGTTCAATCTGTATCGGTGCTTTCATATAATCCAGTTTTCCAGAACTCTCTATAGCTTTTTTGACTTCTTCATCAGATGCTCCTTTTTTGATATCTATCTTATCTGGAGTTAATTCTACATGGGAAGTGTTGACTCTCCTTCTTTTGACATCGGATACGTCTTTCGGTCCCGTTATGAGTACAAAGTTTTTGTCAATTAGTTCCACAATAACACACTTTCTGCCAGCTTCCCGTCCCACGGTTTTTACACACACGCGTCCTACTTCAAGGATGGCCATTCTTACTCTCACCTCTTCTTCGCATCTTCACTCAGCTTGACGATCCACCGATCTCTTTTCCTCTTCTTAAAGGAGAGGAAACGTATTCCCGAACTGCAAATTCAAGTATTCTCGTGGTGGCATCAGCCGTGTATACGCTCGTATTTAGGATTAGATCATAGATTTCATAATCTTCTATATCAATGTCGTATAATTCCCTGTACCGCTTTCTTTCACTTTCTTCTCGAAATATGGTTTCATTTTTGACTCCGGAAGGGGATCTGCTTTCTCGCTCAGCAATACGTTTTATTCTAATTTCGAGCGGGCAATGTAGCCTTATTCTGTAAGCATCCAAGTCTTTGGTCATCCAAGCAACCAAGCGTCCTTCCAAGACTACGTCACCCCTTCTGGCCTCTTCTCGCATTTTCTGATCCAGCTCAAGATCTATTTTGGTATCTCTTTCAGCCTTTTTGCTAAATTGTTCTATCGTAAGATTCCTCTCTTCAGCCAGTTTTCTAAATATCTTCCCGGCGGAAATATAGCGTAGCCCAAGTTTTCCAGCCAAGCTCTCCGCATTAACCGACTTGCCTGTTCCAGCAGAACCACTTATTGTTATCACCGGGACCATAGTCACAAACCCTCTAAATCCGTGTAGATTTGAGATATTTGAGATTTCAAGAGCATTTTCAGACATTGATGACATAGATGGCCTCCATATTTTCTACTTGCGCGTTTTTTGGATTTGGGCATCTTCGTAAGCCCTGCGGGTGACAGGCGGGGTGTTCCTGAGACGGGTCTTTTACATATTGCGCATTTGGATACAGCCGGTTTCGGCTTTAGATAGTGTATTGAATCTCTTCCTCCCGGCAGCGGAGCCTTTCTCCTCTTTAGCGAGCGAGAACGTTGGTAGGGTTTTGGCATTCCTGACCACCTTCTTTCATATTCTTAATCGCCAGACAGTCCAAAGATTCTGTTTATGATCGGGGAAAATGTAAAGCTGCATATACCATACCAGAAAATGAAGTAAAGACCATACAGATTAAGACCAGGATCCTTCGTTCCAAGCATCCCACCAAGAAACGGGATGTGTTCCAGGTTTGCAGGAAAGTAAGTGACCACACCTGAGAATATTCCTGAAAATGAAATCCCGAGAAAGAACGCGATACTGGGAACTATGGTGAAAATAAGAGGTTTCATCCTATCCTTTGACATTTTGGCCGAGATCTTTTGTATATACTTTCCTTTTCGTCTCAGTCTGACTATGGTTTTCATATCATCCTGGAGTTCGGCTTTTTTGATAGCAGCACGCCATTCCTTTACCTGCCTTGAATATCGCCTCAATTGCTTTGTGTCGATCAGCAATGTCCCAATTAAACCCGAAAATAGAGCAAATGCAAGGGAAACCAGTAATAAAAATATCATCGAACCGGGAGGACTCCTTATCAAATCTACAAAAGCAGGCATAAACTGGGTAGTGTGGACTGATAACATCGTTACATCACCTATCCGATTTACTATTCAAGCATTAAAACCTGAACAAGCTCCTTTGCTGCATCCTCTGCTTTTCCTGGGGGATTGCCTATGATTTTGACTGTACAACCATGCATCAATATGCACATTGCTGCTGACCTACAGAGGTCTTGATGTAATTCTATTAGAGCAACTGCTTCGTCGTCCCGTTCTCTTGTCTCGTCATCAAGACGTCGCCTAACTATTCTTTTGGGATCTGCCTCAATGAGCACAATTGTGTCAGGTTTTAGGGGATCCAATACCCATTCAGGAATCCCGGCAAGAAAACCCAAAGGGGTACTTATCAGCATATGGGTATCAACGATTATGACTCCTTCATGTGACCCCCGCCTAATTGACTTTGCAGCCTGTGCTTGTAGTTTTCTTTGAAGCTCTATTGGGAGTCTTCTCATCTCATCTCTATTCTCAGCTAATCGCTTTTTCTTAGCCAGCTCAAACATTGCAGTTCCATAATTAGCCAAAGTAACCGTTCTTCCCCGCTTTTTAGCCATCTCAATAGCATGATCGACTACTGTCGATTTTCCGACGCCTGGAGTGCCGCATACAACAACTACTTTGGCTTTTTCACCTTTTTTCATACATGCACCTGCCTAAGTTGATCTTCCCAATATTTGAGCTAGGGCACCAGCCTGCTCTTCGGCAATGGTACGCAGGTACTGAAATGCAATACCTACTGTTAACAGTACCCCCATTCCAGTCCCGAGAGCACCGAGAAAATCTGCAAACACGGTTAGGAGTCCTACGAACATGCCACCAAGTATAGTAACCGTCGGTATGTAACGGCTTAGAACCTTTTCATAGATTACAGGAGATCGTCTGTAGCCAGGTATCTGCAATTCAGAACTCAATAACTGTTGAGCTACGTCTCTTGAAGTGATTCCAGAGACTTCTACCCATATCACCGCTAAACCAGCACAAAGCAACACGAATATACCGAGATATATGAAGGCATGAAGCGGATCAGCAGTGACACTGTTTGCTCCGATCAAACCACGCGGAGGCGTCAAATAATATACGAATCCACCTGTTGGAACTACTTGTCCTTCAGCTGTTGTCCTAAACGTTCCAAATAGGTTAAGCCACACATTGTTATTGTCGGGGTTGAAGGCAGACCAGACTCCTTGGGAAACGAGTAGAACATTTGAATAGACTGCCTGTACAAGGATGACCGGAATGTTGGAAACGTATAGAAATCTAATCGGGTAACGACCTGCGTAACCTCTATAACGCGCTAGCTTCAAAGGGATTTCTACACGTACAGTCTCGAAGTAAACAACCAGAACCACGACCAGTACGGTGGCAAGAAATCCTATTATATCAGGAGAATTTTGACGGTATATGGCTCCCAGGGGATTGCCAGCGATTACTGATTGGACGAGGGCCAGGACTGCGCCACGATAGAAACCGTCAGCCTCCAATACCGGGGAGAACATGTTCCAAAAGATTTGGCTTGTGACGCCAGCCATTATGAAGAGACTTACTCCGCTTCCAAGACCCCATCCCTTTTGTAGCATCTCATCCAGCAATATGATTATTATTCCGGCAAAGAATAACTGAAGAAAAACACCAACTGCCAATTCAAATGTTAATGCACCATAAGCACCAAAACCTATGTAGGCAACTGCCTGAAATCCAGTCATTATTATTGCCAAAACCTTTTGAGTACCTGTGAATAGCGCTCGATCTACAGGGTCTGCGAAGTTTACCTGAATTATCTTAGATCCAGCGAGTATCTGCAGAATCAATCCAGCAGTTACTATAGGCATGATTCCCAATTCAACGAGAGAACCTCTGGTCGATGCAAAAAGCACTCGCCACCAATAAAGATAATCAAGACCACCCCCCCTTTCAACGCCCCAGAGGGGTATATTTGACATTATAAGATAGATTAGCAGCACTAGGAGAGTCCAGAAAAGCTTTCTTCCAAATGTGACTTTCTTTTCAGGCGGCTTCACCTCTGGCATTATCCGTATCAGTGGTGTGAACACACGAAGGAACCGTCCCATTGTTAGACCCTACCGTTTTTGGCTCTCTTATTAGAGATAATTATTAAAAAACCTTATGTGTCTTGGATTATCTTACCCCCAGCCGCCTCCATCTTTTTCGAGACAAGTTTACTAAACTTGGATACTGTAACAACCAAAGGCCGCGTTATCATCCCATCTCCCAGGAGTTTATCGTAGCCAAGCTCTGTCAAATTCACAAATATCTCTTTCTCCTTCTTCTCGGCTGCTTTTTCCTCAAGCAAGTTGTCTATCATCTGATCGAGTTGCTTCAGATTTATCGTTTTTGGTTTCTTAATCAAACAAGGAGGTCTTTTAAAACCATGTTTGCCAAAATAATTTGGCATGTAGCGCAGTATATACGATTTACCGTGTTTTTTCCTGCCAGCTGCCCCTTTCCCACCGCGTTTTCCTGCTTTCCTGTGCTGACCCACACGACCGTAGCCGTGCGTTCTTGAACCTCGCCTCTTATGTGTCTTCTTAGCAAAATGGATGGTCAATTTTTGTCACCCAGTTATTGGCTTCCAGATTATTCCACGTCGATTTTCGTACCCTCTTCTCCTTTTTCCACTTTTTCGAACTCAACTTCAAGGACGCCGTTCTTGTATATTGCCTTTGACGACTGAGGAAGGACTTCTACATGTAGATCAACCTTTTTGTAATACTTCCTTTCGGGCGTTTCTGCAGATATCGTTACTGAGTCTTCAGTTGCTTTGAGCTGGATATCTTTCTTTTCTACACCAGGCATTTCGGCTACGATGACTATTTTGTCTTTTTCATCTATGACTTCGACGAGCGGTTCTCTGTCTTCTCGAACCATGGCCCCTCTCATGCTTGGTTCTACGTTCCCAAACTCACGGACCATTGGCTTCTTGTCAGGTCCTACCGTAACAGAAAATCCCCAGACAAACGGCCCTCTTTTCTCCATTTTACCGGGTAATCGCATACCCTTTATCAGATCTTCAATCATTTCTTCCAGTTTTGGAAACTGGAACATCCGTTCACCAAACATCTTGAAGATATCATCAAAGGATTCGATATCCCCAAACCATGGGTCTCTTTCCCACCACGGTAGTTTTTTCTTCTTCTTGTCATCACGAGACAATCGAGCAAACCCCCCTTATTTTTCTGATAATCATTGGAAACTACAGCTATAATTAAAGGTTGCTTTTTAAATCATTCTTTCTAGTAGAAGATTGATCCTTGAACCCCGATATCCTAACTCTCCGCCAACTGAGAAAGCTCTTTTCTTTTTCCCCTCAAAGCCTTTTTTTGGCGGATGAAGACGAAAGACTGGTTTAAGACTGGGGAGGTCTTTAATCTCCACCTTGAATTCAATTAGTGATTTTGAAAAATCTTCAATTGATTTGAATGTCGAGTTCTGTCTGACATAATCATCGGTTACGGGTTTGTTGCCAGTTAAGCGTCCTCTTTTTCTTATGAGTTCAGAGAGAGTCGGCGCATCTATTTCACCCCATGTAATGTAATCTTTTGCTTTCTGTAGCATTCGCTTGTATGACGAGCGGTCATCTATTACCACCGCATGATTGGGTTTGTGAAGTCGCAGTATTCTCAGTGTATCCTCAACCTCCTTCCGAACATCGACAGTCCCACGAATACGTATCACGCTAAGTTTTTTCGTTCTCTCGATTTTTGGCATCTAGACCCTCTCCCAGTCCGCTGGTGTCATTATTCGATATGTCTGCCTTAAGGCATTCAGAGCGGCTTTGGCAAAATTCACCGTTGTTCTTGTGTGTCCTCTTGTGTTAGACCAAACGTCACTGATACCAGCCAATCTAAGAACCGTTCTCACATAACCTGCAGCTGCCAGTCCCGTACCTTTAGGCGCAGGTAGTAATTCTACTCTGACACTTCCTGCCTTTCCAGAAACTCTAAATGGTACTGTGTGTGGATGACCGCAGTCACATTGCCAACTACCACATCCTCGTCTAACGGGTATTATGTTTAATTTTGCGTGGGATATGGCAGCTCTAATGGCCGGTCCCGTTTCTCTTAGCTTTATTTCCCCAATTCCAACATATCCATTTGAGTTTCCTACGATTACAGTTGCTTTGAATCTTGATTGTCTTCCCGCATCTGTTTGTCTCTGAACGAGATTAACATCAATTACTTCTTCTTCAAGATTCGGCAGAAGTATATCCACTATTTCAGGTTCTCTTATCGGAAGATTCAATTTGAAGATTTCATCTATAGTTGTTATGCGACCTTCCTTTACCAGAGCGCCCATCTTCGTTTTTGGAACCCAATCATCAAGAGAAGACATGTGTTACTTTCCCCCGAAACTGTCGATCATGTTTTTCTTAATCTTGTCAAAATGTTCAGGAAAATCCCTCGGATCTAGTCCTCTTTTTATTATTCTGGAAAACTGTTTATTGAATAGGCGAGAATCCTCACTCGCTAGTTTCTTTGCGTATTCTGCAATATGCTTTCCTCTTATACGATCTTCGGAAGGAAGAACTTCTTCACTGTGCGGAACGTCAAGTCCTGCATCAAGCGCGCCTTTGAGGGCGGCAAAAACACGAGATCCTTTGGTTGGGGGTATCAGTCCAATATCTAATACCGCATGTTTAATTCGCTTCTTGGTAGCCCGTAAAGCCAGTAGATATGCTGTTAGATAGGCAGCAGAGAGGTTTCCTACGCCGGCCAACCAGCCGTATTCTTTTTTCAACTCCCCGGAAAACGCTGAGATTAGGGTCTTATCCCCTTTGACTTTTGCATCACATATTTGAGTTATTATATAGTTTAGAGTCTTTCGGACAACCAGTCTCGGCCCACGAGAAGCCAGTAATTTCTTTCTAAGATAATAATTCGTCTTCCCCGTTCTATGTCTTCTGAACAGTACTCTGTATTGAGCGCTTTTTGCCATCTCATTCATCTCCTCAATAACTTCTTATTCTTTATGTAGGTCTCTAATTGACGTGTGCTGTTGAAGAGACCACCTTTTGCCTTGAGATATAGATCACGATAAACTTGGGGAGTTATTGCCCTTCTGGCCCTTAGCCGTCTTAGATATCTTCTGATAGGACGGATACTTTGCATCCAGATTTCTTTCTTAGATATCTTACTCGTAATCTTGCCTTCTCGACTCCCAGGACCTTTTCTTAGTCCCTTTTTTCTCTTCTCGTGAAGCTCTCTTGCACGACCTCGACTCACGCCTACCCCAGGTTTAGCCTTTATTATACCTTCATGGATTAGACGCCTAATATCCGCACGCCGAATTGCAAGCGCAATATCATCAGTACGTTCAGGGTCCATCCATACCCGACCGACCCCTACTTTTAGAATCTTAGCGGCAATGACTTTCTTTGAGTTTAGACTCATAGGAGAACCTCCATACCGACAGATTTCATTTCTTCTGCTTTTCTTCTTTTGCTAGCTCCTCCGCTAGCTCCTCCGCTAGTTCTTCTTCCATCTCTTCCTCTCGTCCCTCTTCTTCAATCTCCTCAAATTCTTCCAGTTCTAGCTCTTCCTCCTTTTCAGGTAGAGTGGGATTCAGTATCTTCAGATTGAGTTCATTTGCACGATCAATAAGGATAACACGCTTCCTTGTTCCGACCGTACGACCGATACGTATACTGTGCAAATCAGGGTTGAGTTTCTCAAGTTCTGAAACATTATGGATTAGAACATCCTCCAATCCAGAAGGATGAAGGCCCCTAACCATTCTGGGTGCGCGGTAACCGATATCGGGCATTTTAGGCCATCCTTTCTTTCTTTTACGCATTTTGTTGTCAATACCCTTTGGCCGCCTCCATGACGGATTCAACCTCTTGAGTCTCCAACTCTCTTGGCGCACAAACTTGGGCCTTTTTCTTTTGTTCATTCCTCTGAGCCGTAATAATCTATCTTTTTCAGACATCCTAACTCGCCTCTGTTCGACTAAAGAATCTTCCAGATAGTCTTGTCTCCCACGAGTTTTTGATAGACAAAGATACCATCCATGAACACCCTTGGATCCTTGTTCCTTATCTTGGTCCTAGCTTGAATATTTGCAGCTGTCTGAGCGACTTCTTCTATGCTGTTTCCTTCGATTACTACGTCATCCCCCGTTACAGTAACATTGACATCGCCGAATATTCTGGCATAGCGCGATCCTCTCTCTCCTATAAAGTTCTCTATTTTAACTAGTTTCTTGTTCATATCTATTCTAACAGTAATTGGGAAGTGTGCATATACGATCTTCATAACATACTTGAATCCGTGAGTTACTCCCAAAATCATGTTCTCTATGTGGGCTGCGACCGTGTTAACCTTAGCTGCCACTTTTCTGCGTGGGTTATGAACATAGGTTTTGACTCCTTCGTCAGACTTTTCTATATGAATCGATGCATGAGAGAAGTCTTTAGTAAGGCTTCCTCGTGGACCAACTACCATTACCGTACTATTCTCAATCTGAATCTGAACATCGTTTGGAATTGGAATAGTCTTCTCAAAATATGTCGCTCTTTCCATCATTGATCCACACGCCTCATTGGTCGGTCCTGCTTAGTAGATGTAAGCAATCAGCCGTCCTCCGACTTTCTTCTTTTTTGCCTCAATGTGAGAGATAACTCCCATGGGAGTCGTGATAATGAGAAGGCCAAAATGACGAGACGGCAAGTATCTCTCCTCCCATTTTTCGTATTCATTGTGTTTTACAGGATGACGTGGCGTAACCACACCACATGAGTTTATTCGTCCCAGCAGTTGAACTCGAAACTTCCCTGCTCGTCCATCGTCAATTAACTCAAACTCCCCAATGTAGCCTGCATGCTGCATGATTCTGAGAGTGCTTGCTATCATTTTTGAGGCAGGGGTTATTATGCACTCTCGTCTACCTATTCTCTCTCGGTTCAAAATGTTTGAAAGAGCATCCGCCAACGGATTCATAAGGGGCACGATATTTCACCTTAGCTGTATTTTTTAAAGCCTAGTTTCCTTGCTGCCTCCCGAAAACATCTGCGGCATATCATCAGTCCATGTCTTCTAATGATAGCCTGACTTGTTCCACATATTCTGCATGTACGACTTCCTTTTCCGTATTTCTTTTGTACAGTCAATATCACTACCTCGTACTTCAGGTTGGTTCAACTTTGAATTCTTTTTTCATGAATAGGATAGCTTCATTTCTTGTTACTCGGTGCGATTTGGGAATCTTTCTTCTGCTCCTTTTTCTTCGTTTTATACGGTAGCCTGGTCTTTCAAGAGAAACACATACATCCATGCCGAATATACCAATATCAGGATCGTAAGTGATGTTAGGAAGTTCAATATGCTCTTTGATTCCGAAGGAGAGATTTCCATTTGAATCAAAAGACTGTTTCTTTAGAGTGAATTCATCGATATTTAGAGCGGCTTTTAGAAATTCACTCGCTTTGTCTCCTCTTAGCGTTACCTTGCAGGCAATACGCTCACCTTTCCTTACGTTAAAGTCACGAAGGCTTTTCTTCGCCTTCACTGGAGTGGGTTTTTGGTTTGTGACAGCTTCCAATACAGCTATAGCCTTTTCGAGCTTTTCGCCGCCTCCTCCAACCCCGATGTTAACCGTAACGCTATATATTCTGGGTTTCCGCATAGGATTGGATTTCCAATCTTCGAGTATTTCTCTCTCACTCATGTCGATGCCTCCGGTATCGAGATTAGTGGTTTTTCAGCGCCTATGGGGAATACGTATTTCAGAAGTGTTTGGAAAGATGTATCGTCATTTCCCTTTAGAGTAACTATGCTTGGATATGAGGCAGAGCCGCGTTCAATTTTCTCAATTTTGCCGACAAGGCCGAGATTCTTGCCAGCTATTGTTAGGGCAACCACACCCTCCTCGGTCTTTATATGATCCTTAACTCCTTGTTTAGGTAGTGAAAGCACGATTACTTCATGAACTTTATAGATATCCTCAGTAGGGTTGTGAGGATCAGTCAACTTAATCAAGTAATTTCTACCATCGTGAAGATTCAACTGAATATGCCCGCCCTTAACACATGTCTTATTCTCAATCCTGCACAACTTGAAATTCGTCTCAGATTTTTTAATAGGGTGTAGGACGAGACCTCGTTTTGGAGCAGGTAGAATCCGGAAAGAGTCTTTGGTCTCTGGTATCTCAACCACATCCATTAGCCCCACTGAGAATCGAGGATTACGCCTGACTTTACCATCAACCTCAATCCTACCTTCTGTAATTATGCGCCGAGCTTCTTTGGCGGTATAAGCATAATTCAAGATGTATCTGAGAATAACCACAAGTGGTATACTTGCATCCTTTGAATGTGGGCCGGGTGTTGGACGTGCCGCCCAGACAGCTTCCTTTTTTGGCATTCGCCAAAAGTGCGGTGCCAGAAGCCTTTTTAGATGTGCTTTGCCGCCTTTCTTTACCATTATTATTCTTCCTCCAGTATCTCTGTTTTTCGAGCGATTATCTTGTCTCGCCATTTGTCCTTTTCAAGTTTTGTAATCATCACTCTCGATATAGCAATAGGAAAGTTGTATTCGGATCCTTCAGCTTTTTCAATGGCTACCTCCTTGATGTATACACGGAAGTTTTTTCTATCTACTCGGATGACTTTTCCTTCAGTGTCTTTGAATGACCCAGTAATAACCATTACTGTGTCTCCTTCCCTGACAGGCAGATTACGTATCTCATGTTCACTAGCCAGATCGGGAGATAGCCTAGCTCCCATTTTTTTCTTTCTCAAGTGAGGTGGCATTGTATAGATAGCCTTTCGTTGTTTTCGGGGACTTCTTGTTTTCATTTTTACCATCTCAAGGAATGTCTATCTTTTTGAGCAGAGGAATTGAGTTCACCATGATCATAAACTCCTTCATCAAGGGGGAGGAGCAGTTCACACGACCATGCTTGCAGCACTGGCAAGTCTTGGCCATCTTTCAGCTGCTTCCTTTGCCACAACACCACGGATTTCGGACCCCTTTGGCTCACCTATTGGCGTCGTTATTACGGCTGCATTATCTTCAAACTGAATCCACTGTCCTGTTTTTCTGCGAAACAGCTTTCGCTGGCGTACAATGATCGCAGTTAGTACTTGACGGCGCATTTCAGGATTACCTTTCTTTACAGAGATGACAACCATATCACCTACTCCAGCACTTGGATACCTATTAAGACGGCCTTTGTAGCCCTTTACACTAATGAGCTCCAGCACCCTGGCCCCCGTATTATCGGCACATTTTAGGCTGGTTCCCGTTGTTATGCCTCTCGAGACTTTTGGCTTTAGGAGCAGGCCAACTTTTCTTCGTCCTCTTCTCGATTTTGACATCTATGTCTCCTCCGTTTTCTGCACAACGACAAATGAAACTGTCTTTGAAAGAGGGCGACATTCCGCAATTTTGACCCGATTTCCAACGCTTACTTCGATACACGGAGGAAGATGGGCAGGAATATGGGAATGCCTTCTTTCGTATCGAGCATACTTTTTCGTATACAGTAGATAATCCCGTCTGACAATTATGGTGTTTCTCATCTTGTTCTTCACAACTACTCCGTCCATTATCTTTCCACGGACAGCTAGCGTCCCATGAAATGGACAATTTGGATCATTACATTCGTCCTTTGGTGATTCAACAGGCAGGCCTGTGCTTGGCAATATTACCACTTCCTCCGAATTGGTTTTTTGACACGATTTTCCGGTCTCCCTAAAAGCTTCTTTCCGTCAATCTCAACGACACTTCCGTCGGGCAAGATGATATGAAGCTTAACTATATGCTTTGTGATCCTTTTTTCCGTTTGATTACTTAATATTACCAAAGTTTTTTCGGTTTCATCTATTATGGTTCCAGTTATGTTAACAATACTCCGGTCAACACTTCCGACGATTTTAACTCTAAGTCCTATTAGTTCGTGGTGAAGGATGTTTTGAGGAGTGATGGGCATTCCTATTCACTTGATGCAGATTTAGCTGATTTCCGCTCTTCCTCATGCATGACTGTAAGTATACGTGCAATGGCACGCCTGATCTCGCGGCTTTTCCCTGGATTCTCCATGGATCCCCCACCAGCAATGATTACTCTTTGCTGAGATAATTCTACCCGCAGCTCCTCCAGCTTCTTTATTCTCTCTCTAGGTCTCATTTCTCTTATTTGGCTCATACGCAGTATAGGCATTATTTGGTCACTTCTTCTACCTTTTCTTCTTTTTCCTCAACCACTTCTTCTACCTTTTCTTCTTTTTCCTCAACCACTTCTTCTACCTTTTCTTCTTTTTCCTCAACCACTTCTTCTA
>JBHLPL010000002.1:52491-56259 GCA_048939465.1 Promethearchaeota archaeon
CCTTTTCTTCTTCTGAGGGCAAAGATGTTTCATCAGGAAGAGATACCTTTACTTCATCAGGCAAGCTCGAATCAGGCAACATGATTCTTACTGAAACTCCCGTAATTCCAGGATTTCGTGATGCATGTGCCACGGCTTTATCAACAAACAATACAGCCGGTTCACCTGCTTTGCTAATGACACCTTTTCTGAACTTCTGATAGCGAGCTCTCTGGCTGGTTAGTTTCCCTTTAATCACGATCTCCACGCCCTTGGCTCCAGCTGCCATGACTCTTTGAAGTATAGAGTAACCAGCTCGTCGGAAGTGATCGCCACGTTCTAGACGCATTGCCAGCTGACTTGCCATTACTCGGGCACTTAATTCAGGAGTCTCAATCTCATTTACTTCTATCTGGGGATTGTCTAGGCCAAACCTTTTGCTAAGGACCTCGGTCAGTTTTCTTATGCTTTGCCCGCCTCGCCCAATGACAATTCCGGGACGAGTAACGTGAAGCATAATACGAGTTCCTAGAGGTGTTTTATGTATATCCACTCCGCTATAACCTGCCCTTCCTAATTCCTTAGCAAGGAAGTCATCCAATTCTGCTTTTCGAATTCCCCAAGAGATGAAGTGATCTTTGGCTGGCACTTACAGCTCCTCCTCCAATTCTAGCGCTTCCTCCGCCTCTGATAGAACTATTTCGACGTGAACCCATTGTTCGAAGTATGGGCTAGAGCGCCCGAAAGCACGTGAGATGTATTTCTTGACTTTTCTCCCACGTTGTGTTACTGCATGGATAATTCTCAAGTTATCTACATCTAAGCCCTTATATTCGGCGATATTCTCAGCGTTCCTGAGAATCTTCAGTATTTTGCCTGCGGCTTTTATCGGATAACGGCCAGCGTACCACTTATGAAGTCCACCGTGATGCGCCTGCTTCTTCTTATGACGTCTGAATGGGACCATGACTTTTTTGGCGATAACTTCTTCAAGATAGCTTTTTGCTTTGCCTAGAGTCATATTGCTTATGGCATTGCAGACCTCTCGGGCTGCCTTCGGTGAAATACGTAGATCACGACCGCTGGCCTTAGCGGTTCTATCTGGATCTATTCCAGTTATTGAGTATCCAAAGTTGGGCATCCTACATTTCTCCTGCTGTTTCACAACCTTCTGCAAATAAACCCGCCTTCTTCAAAGACGGGACGATTTACGGGCTTTTAACTGGTGGGAAGTTTCTGTTGGCGATAGGTCCTCGGCACGCCACGACCCGATTCAGCACCCCTCGACAAGCCAAATTGGCCTTAACCTTAAAGGCTTGGCAATCAATGGCTCTGCCGAAGAGGAAGGGATGAGGGTATGCACTGATACTCTTAAGACCCGAGTAGGGTGTTTCTGATCCCCGAACCTAACGCAGTCAAGACTTGCGTTAATGCCACCGTTGCGGACTCACGACTTCGGTCATGAGCTCTCGACAATCTAAGAGCACTGATTTCATCTGCAAATCCATTCCCGGAATCAGAATGCTCTATATTCCAGATTCTGAGTACTTTTCTTGGCTGGATGATATACAATGCTCTTAAAGAGCATAGAAAACAGCCATTGTTCAATATAAAAATTTTGTGTAGAAATAGGCCTAAAATAACAGCATAGAAGAAGAAACGGGAGAGACCAAAAACAGTGGCCTTACCTTAGCGGCACATACAAACTGCTTCTTGTCGCACCCACTCCAGGATTTCCATGAGACACCTTCTTATTGGTTGGGGCAAACTCACCTAGATAGTGGCCAATATGATCGAGGGTTATATTGACGGGGATAAATTCCTTACCGTTATGTACGTGGATTGTTAAACCAACCATTTCAGGAAGAATTATCATATCCCGGTTATGGGTTCTTATCACCTTAGTCTTGCTTTTTGCAAATCTAAATATCTTCTCTCGCATTTTCTTCTGCTGAGGTGTAAGACCTCTAAGTAAGCTTCTTCTCATTCTCGATGGTAGTAGTTGGATAAACTGATCCATAGACATCTTTTGAAGCTGTTCCAGTGAATATCCACGATATGAAGTTGCTCTTGGCATTTTTTCCACCGCTAATATTTTTATTAAGTCTCAGAAGAAGAATATAAGATTTAAATTTTTCCATACAAATTTAAACCTAGTTTGAATATCTTAGCCATGATTGAGATTGGGAGTGATGCTATGCGTAGGCTTTTTGGGACCAATGGAATTCGGGGCGTCGTAAATCAAGATCTGACTCCAGAATTTGCATTGAAGATTGGGGCATCGATTGGTACTTTCTTTAACGGCGGAGATTTGATAGTTGGAAGGGATGGGAGATCCAGCGGATCAATGCTTATGGATGCTGTTGTATCCGGATTGACATCCGCAGGAGTAGGAGTAATAGACATTGGCCTAGCACCAACCCCTGCAATTCAGTACGGTGTAAGCAGGATTGGCGCTCGTGGGGCAGTAGTAATTACTGCGTCACATAATCCTCCAGAGTTCAACGGGATAAAAGTAGTGGGAGAGGATGGAATTGAGCTGCCCAGAAGAGATGAAGAAGTTATTGAACAGATGTATTTTAAAGAGACCTACAGAAGGGCATCGTGGAATGAACTGGGTAGCATTCAAAAAGATGAGAGTCTACTGGACATCTTCATCGAGGGGATCGTAGAGAAGGTCAATGGAGACATAATCAAGAAAGGCAATCTAAAAGTGATAGTGGATCCAGGAAACGGAGTTGGCGCTCTTGTTACTCCTTATCTACTAAGGAAGCTAGGCTGTAACGTTACCACGATAAATGCTCAAATAGATGGAGAATTCCCAGGAAGAAAACCTGAGCCTACCCCAGAAACCTTGACGGATTTAGCTAAGATGGTCAAAGCATTAGACGCAGATTTGGGTGTAGCGCACGACGGGGATGCAGATAGGGTAATCTTTGTTGATGAGGAGGGCGTTATCCACTGGGGGGACGTGAGTTTTGCCCTAATTGTGAAGAAAATCCTTCAAGAAAGACTAGGAAAAATCATAGTGACTCCGGTGGCTTCTTCAAAGCTCGTAGAAGATGTGACTAAAGAGCATGGTGGGGAGCTTATTCTAACGAAGGTTGGGAGTGTAACAGTTGCACGGAAATTACAGGAACTGAATGGTGTTTGTGGTGGGGAAGAAAATGGTGGCATTTTCTACTCTCCACACCAATTTGTCAGAGATGGAGCCATGGCAGCCGCTTTGATGGTAGAGCTTATCGCAAAAGAAGGAAAGGCGCTATCCAACCTTGTGACGGAATTACCCAAATACTACTCTTCTAAAGCTAAAATCAAGTGTCCCGACGATCTTAAGGAAAAAGTGATGGAAAAAATCAGAAACAAAACAGAAAGATATGAACCTATTACTATTGATGGAATCAAGATAGTTCTGGAGAAAGGCTGGGTGTTAATTAGACCCTCTGGAACAGAACCATTAGTTCGTTGTTTTGCTGAGGCTCCAGATGCGCAACATGCCAAAGAATTGGGTAAATGGGGGGTCAGTTTAGTAGAGGAAGCGATCGGTAATTCAAGCTCATAAGCGATTCAGAGGCGCGGTCTATGGATTGGGATAGATTAGAAAAAGAATACGATTCACTTGATATGAAAGGCAATATCCTTACCCAAGGAGAGAGTACTATCAAGACATTAGCGAATGAAATCCAGAAGGTACGTGAAGCGTCCGAGATTATTTCCAAATGCGATCGGGTTTTACTGGTTGGAGCAGGAGACAAATATCTAATTCCTATGATATCTGAGTATTTGTGG
>JBHLPL010000120.1:0-5386 GCA_048939465.1 Promethearchaeota archaeon
TTACACTCTTTGCTAGTGTAGTGTGGCTTAACATAGACCACTCTGATTCCTTTAAGGGTAGCTTTGTACTCCAAAAAAAGCTGGAGTTCTCGGAACGCCCATTTGTGCACCCAAGTGTTGTATTTAGCAGTCCTTCTAATGTAGGTCAGATCTTCTATCACAAGCACATCTCCTTCGGAGAGTTTGGAGACGATCCTTTTGGAAACTCTGTGGTTGACCCAAGTCATGAACCGTTTCCACCTGCCTTTGGATTTCTTAAGTTTTCGCTTAGAAGCAGGTGTGCCTTTTGCTTGGAGTTCACGCACAAACCGTTCCCACTTAGCTCGTTCCCTCTTGACACTTCCGAAGAATTCGCTGCCGCTGGTGACCGCCAAGGTGTTTACTCCGAGATCGACACCCAAGATTTTGCAGCCGTTGTGACCATTTACTTGGATATCGACCTCTCTAGAGAACGTGAAACAGAAGAAGAACCGATCTCTATGGTCTTTGATGAGGGTACCCTCACCAAGCCTCCAGTCGAGATATTTATCGAATGCTTTAGGTATGTTTATCTGGAACTTGAATCTGCCTTTTATAGTTGACAAAGAAAGCACTTTCCAATCATTGCTTACTGAACCGCATCTAAGAAGATTATATCTGATTGACAGTCCTTCGGAGACTTCTGGCTTGGAGCGTGATCCCTTAATCATTTCTACCGCTTGTTTGATGGCATTACATGCCAATTGAGCGTGAAGGTTAAATAGTTCTCTGAGCTCATAATAGCATTGGTGGTGGAGTTTTACCCTATTCTGAATTCTGTGTTTCCACGCGGTATCAACACAGAACTGGACAGCATTAGCATACACCCTCATAGTCTGGTCCAGAATCTCGGAGAAGTCGGCGAGTTTGACTTTGGCGGTCGCAACAACTTTCATGCCTTTAATTATTCAACGAACCTATTTAATGTCCACCTCAATTCCTCTCCGCCTTTCTGGACAGGAATCTCCTTGGGGTGTCTCAGATGAAGAACTATACACTTCTAATTTCATGTCCAAGAAATCAGGAAAAGAAGGCCGCATCCGAGATCTGGTATCTCCTAAACAGCGAGTTCAATGATCCCCAAGCGGACTGTGAGATAACTGAAGTATCAGGTCTTATTGCGGCCATAACGTCCCTAGATCCATTTGATGTCATACAGAAGATCAGGAAGATGATTCAAGAGGATCCTTGGCAGATAAGATATGCTCTAAAACTTGTGCCTTTGGAAAAGGTAGTTTCAACATCAACGGAAGGAATTGCTGAAGCAGCCAAAGACCTTGCCAGCAAAATAAGTAAGGACGAGAAATTCAGAATAAACGTAAATAAACGTCATACCAAGATAGATCGCATGACACTAATCAAGGCGGTAGCTGATGTTATAGATCGAAAAGTTGATCTGGGGAATCCTGATAAGATTGTGAACATCGAGATCGTGGGTAACTGGACCGGCATAAGTATTCTCAATCCGGATGATGTATTCTCAATAGCAAAAGAGAGGCAATTCTAACGGGCGATTTTACATCTTCATTACTTCAGTTTTTCCTTCGCTGGCGGCTGTCTTCTGCTCTTTGCTCATTTCTATCAGCCAGTCTAGGTCCTTTTCATCCTCCACCAAGCGTGTCTTTTTCACATGATCAGGTACTTCAGCAAAAAACCGAACTGCTTCGTCAAAGTTCCCCAGCAACCTGTTTATCTCCCCGCAGATGTAGGTAACTCTTGCGTCTGTGTCCTTTTCGTAGACTCTTTTGAAGAAAATCAAAGCGTCCTGAAGACGAATCCTTTCTTTTTCTCCATCTCGATCAACAACTCTTGCTGCCCATGCACTCTGAAGATATGCCCACGCAATACCAGACAGCGATTTCACGTTGTCTCCTTGCTCATCTACCAGCCTTTGAGCAAGAATATAATATTTCTCCCAGGCTGGAATCTCTGGCTCCTTTTTTTGAGGAGTTGCATCGGTGATTTCGAAGTCGCCTGAATATCCGGCAAACAGACAATTGGGGCATACATGCACAAAGAATGGAAGTGGATTTGCCCCCCAATAGTCTGGCATGAAATCCCTGGTTTTTGAAGCAAACCCGCAACTAAAAACCTGCGTCGCTACAAAGACCTCTTCGCAACCAGGACAGACAACGTTTTCGGAACCCCATGTTGTCATGTAATTCACATCTATGGAGCTGTATCACTAAAGAATTTACAAAACCAGTTATTTAAATGTATAGCCATGAGTCTATAAAATTCACATCATCTCTGAGGATGATACAGACGATAGATCCTATTTCCCAATCTGCAATGTGGACCTACAATACGACACCTTCAATCGAGTACCTTGCCGACGTCGCCTATGGTCTCTCTTATCTGCTCTTCGGACACCGCACCCAATCTTCGTATTAGAGGCGGAGATTCTGTCAAATCGATGATCGTAGAAGAAACGCCTACTGATGTTGCACCACCATCAAGCACCAAATCTACTTCCTTGCCAACCTGCTCAATTGCTTCCTGCGCTGTTTTAGGCGGTGATTTACCAGAGATATTTGCGCTGGTTCCAACGATAACTCCCCCGACCATCCGGGCCAGATCCCGAGCAATCTTGTGTGAAGGAATTCTAACAGCGACGCTGTTTCTTCCGCCTGTCACAATATCTGGAATGATCCTTCTTCTCCTCAAAACCAAAGTCAAAACACCAGGCCAGAACTTTTTGGCCAACTTTTCAGCGTTATCATCAAAGTGGGCAATTTCCGAAACATCATTCATACTGGAGACCAAAAGAGGAACGCCCTTCTCCTCCAGTCTGCCCTTTACCTTGAGTAATCTATCAACTGCCAAAACATTAAACGGATTCGTGCCCAAGCCGTAGATCGTATCGGTTGGAAAGACAACAAGCATGCCAAATCGAGCAAACGCTGCTGCCATCCTCATAGCACTGACGTCGGGTGCTAGGTTATCTACTTTGAAAACCTTCACCATTTGATTCACCAATATTGCCAGCTTGATTCATCCCACAAGTTTCCTGAAAAGCTCTAAACTCCCTTCTTTCATCATAGATGTCTTTACGACCCCTACTCCTGAGCTAAGCAAACTTACCTGCGTATCCTTGTCATAATGGAATGTTATGCCTGACTTGGAATCTACGGCGACTTTGAAGGAACCCCTGATCTTCTCCTTTAATTCCTGAAAATTGCCTAATTTGCTCTTAACTGGGATGATTATAAACACGTTCTTCATATCCCTGCTGCATGTCTCCAGTACCTTAACGTTCTTCCGCACCTTAAACACAGTCTCATCAGGGGAACCACCACACACAGGGCAGCTCTCATTCCTTACTATATCGATCTCCCGGAATGACATATCGGTAAAATCAATATAAAGCAACTTCCCTTTCAACAACGGGGGCTTTCTCAGGATGACTCTCACGGCCTCGGAAACCTCAATTCCGGTTATGGCCATCAGAGAAGGCAGAAAGATCCCTGCTTGGGCACAACTTGGAAGATCCTCCTCCTCAACCCCTCCATAGAAACACTCCAGACAAGCAGTTTCACCCGGAATCATCGTGTACACATTTCCGTAGCTTTCTATTGCTGAGGCAAAAACGAATGGTATTCCAGACTTTATACACGCTGCGTTCAAAATATATCGAGTTCCAAGAGAATCCAAACCATCAACGACCACATCTACCCCTTTAATAACTTCCTCGACGTTTGATGCATCCAAAAAATCTGAAAACGTCTCAACCTCAATATCCGGACCTATCTCCAAAACCCTATTTTTCGCAGCATCAACCTTGGGATACCCGACATCGTTCATGTCGTACAGCAGCTGTCTGTGCAGGTTGGAAACCTCCACGATATCCATATCCACTAAGCGCAAAAAACCGACACCTAGCCTGGTGAGTTGAACTGCAGCAGAGCATCCGAGGCCTCCGAGACCCACAATACAGACCCGGCTCTTTCTAAGCCTCTTCTGCCCCTCGTATCCTATGAATTTGAGCGCTATATTCCTTGAATACCTGTCCAACTCCTTATCGGATAGTTCTGGCATTTCCATTTGCTTTCCCTCAAACATGAATAACAGGAACCAAGATGACCAACAATAATAGTAGATGATGATTAATAATTATTATAGAATAAAATAGCCTAATAGGCAAGGCTTAGGTGTATGACCTCAAGAGATGGGGGTATTTCCTAGAAAGGAGTTTTTCAAGTTCCGTCCGAAGCTTTTGGTCCAACTCACGTTGCTTCTCGGAGATCGTACCTGTATATCTGTCAACACGGATTACAGGACCTTGCAGAGCGTAGGGTGTGTCAACTTTCCGTGCTGAAATCGGTTCTATATCCTCGATTATCTTTGAGATTCTGTCAAGGTCGGACCCCTTTTGAAGTATGTTTATCAACGTTCTCATCTGCTCTTCAGAGAGAGGCCTTAATCCGAACTCAAAGGGACTGTCTACTTCCAGCTTTCTACCGACTCTTTGTTTGGCACCCAGTCCGACCGATTTATATGGATTGACAAACTCCTCTTTTACGAACCAGATGTTGGAACCCTTTGTGAAAATCAGATCATAGTGTCCCCTAAGGTCCCTTCTTACCATCACCCGCCATCCTCTAGGGCTGCTATTGTAACGCTTCACTATTTCTTTTTTGATTCTGTCTGCTGATCTGATTCTAACCAAGCTTGGCACTTCCAAATTATGGCTTAAGCCTCTCTATTTCTCCCCTCTAATAATAGAATGCATCCAAGAGATATAAATTAACACATACTGAGAAGTTCTCTCCGAATCTGTGAAAGATTCTAATTCGTTCTGTGCCATCACTTACCTGTTCTTACCTGTTCCATCTTCATTCTTCTTTTTCATAGTACCTCTCAAATCCGTTCGATTTTGAAAAAGTTGAATACATCCTTTGTATTCAACTTTTTTAGTATTATTATCCTAACTTTGCTTTTCTCTGCCATAAAATCGCCGATCCCACTTCTCTTCTCAGATATCTAATGCTCCCGAGATAATGTTTTATAGTGTTAAAATATAAAAGAAACCGAATCTAAATACCGGTTTCAACGGGTAAATTGTCGAATCTACATGCAATTCATGTGAGATCAAAGAAGAAAACGGAGGAAGAATTGTGAAAGATACAGATGTATTTGTAATCGGTGGGAGTGCTGCAGGCATTATTGCCGCAGTAACAGGAAAAAGCTGTTATCCTGATAAGGAATTCCTGCTTGTTCGGAAGCAAAAACAAGTCCTCGTTCCTTGTGCAATCCCGTACATCTTTGGGTCAATAACCAGCGACAAGAACATAATAGGAGATGCGGTTTTAACCGATGCCGGCGTAGAAATTATGGTTGGGGAGGTCGTTTCCATAGATTCGGATAA
>JBHLPL010000036.1:0-17104 GCA_048939465.1 Promethearchaeota archaeon
ATGAACAGGCCCCTGACCATGACGCTAACAGGCTCGATGAGCAGAAGTATTCCTGCAATTGAGGCCCTAACATAACCCAGTCCCATGCTCAGTAGCCCATAAGGGATAATGGTCCCGAATATCCCCAGCATTGCCAGCAATGCCAGAGCTTCAAGAGAAAGGTCAAGAACTACACCTGAGACTCCCCCGTATCCAATGAATGATCCAACCAAAAACCAGATTAGTGACACCCACATCAGGCCAAAAAGGAATGAATAGAACATCGTTGTAGAGGGATGGTATTGTTTATTTGAACCTGAGAGCCGTCCTACTATTACGTATACTGCGTAGAAGAATCCATTCGAAGCAGCCAAGACTATCCCTAACACGTTCAGCGAAGTTATTGTTCCGAGCATTTGCCAAATACCGCTGACAATCGAGGCTCCGACGATGGAAAAAAGTACTGCCACAACCCGGATTGCACTAACAGTCTCGTTTAGAAACAGCCTGGCAAGAATCACTGCAAACATCGGTTGGAGGTAAGACAGAGTGACAGCTACTGCAACCGGAGTGCCTACGGCTATCGAGGATAGATACGCAATCATGGACAGAGAAACTCCAAAAAGGCCGTTTAAAATGAAGATCTTGAGATCAGACTTACTGATTCTGCGTACTTTTGGCTTAGCAAGTAAGATCAGCCCAAAGAACAGAGTAGTAAGGAAGGCTCTGGAGAAGGCTTGCTGAATTGATGGGACTCCCATGTCTCGAAGCAGACTTGAGAGCACCGCGGTGGACCCAAAAGATATACCACCCAGCAGAGTATAGACGTAACCATACAATGATTTTTCAGCGCTTTCTGTCGAGGACAATCTTCAACACCAAAGGGATCTTGCTTTCTCCTATTAAGAGCTGGGATCCAGAGTGGGTCAAATCCCAGAACACTAGGCAATTCTTAGATAATTCCTCAAGTCCAGTCTCTCGAGTCTCTCATTTATTTCGATTATCCCGTAAAAGCCTTTTCTGAATTCACCTACATTAAGAACATTCTCTGTGCGTCCTACTCCCTCATGAATGTGGCCACAGATCAGAGCCAGTGGTCTTGCTCTTTCGTAGACTTCTCTGATCGCTTTTGATCCTGCGTGACCTCGTTTGGTCAGGTCTCGCAACTCCAAAGGAGGCGCGTGAGTTATAATCACCTTCTTGTCGTATGATGAGACTTGCTCTAGCATCTCTAATAGCTCAGCAAGTGCATCTTCCTCATCAAATTCTGATTGAAATTCGAAGGGAGAAAGCTGCGCACCTCCGTAGCCCAGAAACACAATATTGCCCTCTAGGTAGTAGTTCTTGTGAATGTTAACTATATTAGAGAACTTGGCAGCTTCCTCAGAAAAGATCTTGGGCGGATCATGATTTCCAGGTATTACCAGTACTTTTCTTCCTTGCTCCTCAAAAACTTGGAATACCTCTTTCATCTGACTTCTGATTATCCTGTAAGTCTCAGGATTCTTCACCGTCATCTCAAGATAAGGGAATACGTTTGCTATGGATGACAGCCCGCCTGTCATGATCCCTCTTGCCTGATCGATGTCTTTTGCTCCTAATGCTTCGATGACTTCCTTTCCATATAATTGAATCAACGCACTTTCCTCACTGAGTTCGAAATCCATGACGTTTGAATAGTCTCCGGTTGAGGCTATTATGTCAGGAGATTCCTCTTCAACCACATTATGCAGGTTTTGAAATCTTTTTGCATGTATATCTCCAATTATTATCGCTTTCATAAGGGTCACCCAGGACTGTTTGCTAGAAATAGGGAAAGTCTTAACTTAACAGTCTTGCGGAAGAGCAAGGGATATCTGGCAACAGAACTTCCTATCAGTGGGAGGGATGCAGCTCCTACCTGCCATAACAGATGCTGTATCAGGTATGTGATTAGGGCTGGTTGACAAACAATCAAGGCCAATAATCAGAGTACCAAGTAGAGTTGGCATTCCTGTAAAGCAAAGACAAAAATAGCTGAACTAACTAAACCATATGGCGAAGGAGTCAAAGGTACTACTCCTTGGTATGATGGCATCAATTCACATTTAGCTATTAAGAGGCGAAATACGTTGAAATGCGAGTCCTGTGGTCGGGAGATCAAAAAATACAAGAAGATTCCTCTGAAAGAAGATGAGGAGGAATCGATAGTCTGTATGGATTGCTATTATGCAATAATGAAGGAATGGATGGATCTAGTGGAAGACTGAAGGTTTCGATAAAGTCAGACTGGAGGAATATGACGTGTCGGCAGACGATAATTTGGAGGGAGTAGAAATATGGAAGAGGAAGAAACCGAAGAAACAGCAAAAGAAGTAGAAAAGGAAGTAGAAAGGGAAGCAGAAAAAGAAATGCCAAGAATAGCGATTGAAGTCATAAAAGGAATAATGAATCTGATAACGGGATTATCCGGAGAAGTCGAGACAGCCGGTGGAGAATGCGTCTTTGGTTGGCAGCGGCTACCTGGAGGAGAAGTTGAGTTTGTTGTAGAAGGACTTGAGCAGTCAATCTGTCTATTCAAGAAAAACACGGGAAAAAGCCCCACGAAATTGGACTGTCTCATATGCAGACTCTAACGGTTTTCCATACTCGCACTGCAGAAAGAATTTTGCAGAACTGTTATGAATAAGTTCTCTCATAGATACTCAATGCCCCGTGACTCAGAGTTTTATCGAGGGGTTATACTTCGACCGAAGGAGAAGGCAGTCTCTTATTCTCGTTATGCGATAGATTCAGAACTTTAACTATCAAATCTGATCTAACCTTTGACAATCCCTCATAACGACCTTCATAGGCTGCTTTCTCGGCTCCAAGATCATAACAAGTTATCCCTTCTGTCGTTATGAGCAACCCCGGAACGCCAATCCTATCGAAGTCTTCAGCATGCTTCTCATAGAATTGTGTACAGCAACTCCCTACCCAAGCCAATTCTCCCATTTTCTTGAGTTTATTCAGCGTCTTCTCCAAATGCTCATAGCTTACTATAGTCACAGGTCTGAAGCCGAGTTTCTCTGCATTCTCATAGATGGGTGTGAACTCACACAGACCACATTTAGTGCACTTCGGGTCATATCTTAAGTCACATTCCAGGGGTTTGGCGCAATATGGCAGCAGCAAATACCTCGCAGTTTCCAGCACATATTCTGCAGGGGCCAAGACTTCTATAAGTTGATCTGCTTCATCGGCTGATAATTCCAAGTCAAGTAACCGAACTTTTGACGCTGCTTCCATTATCGCCCTCGTTATATCTTTAACCGCCACTCCTGGTATATCCGCGTTAAGTGTATCAAATGCATTTTTCACGGCCTTATGGACATCTCGCTTTTCGATGGGCAATTGTTTGACTCTGCTTTCGATTTCATAAACAAGATTTTGTGGAAAAGCAAAGAAATCTCCAGTCAGATAAGTGGCATTAATTACGTTCTCATAGACGTTGACAGCAGCTCTGACAAGCCCTCCCGGCGCCTTTACGCTTGCGTGGAAAAAACCCCTCCTGGGAACTTTAACAAGATGTATCCACTCCTTTGAAGAAAAATGAGGTAGATTCGCTTCCAGGAGTTGAGTTTCATACGGTCTAAGACCTTCTGCTTTGAGAGAGATGCTGAAATAATCGCTGAATTCATCTGCAAAAGCATCCTTAATGATCTCAATATCCGGCAGATATCCTTTCTCTGATTTTACAGTGGTGATTCGCTCCTTCAGGGACCGAATCTCTTTATCCTGCAGTTTCTTGATGGGTATCCTCAAACATCTAAGCATCTCGGGGACGTCAAGATCCGTTAATAGTGTTCCTTGAAACAAAAATGCGCCACCGAGTCTAGTTCCGCCGGTTCCGGAGATCTTACGACCACCAATCTCAATGTCATTTTTTGATCTGAACCTTGCCTTTAGGCCAAGTCTCTTAAGAGCTCTTACAGCGCCCTCACATATTGAAGCTGTGAGTTTTTCCATGCTCCCTGGAAATCTTTGATCCCATTTTGAGATGATTTCCCACCCAAGATGAATCGGGGCGAAGTATATTGCACCTCCTCCTGTTAAACGGCGATTAATATCAACCCCGTTTTGCACACAGTAGTCTACTCGAACTTCTTGATCGATATCCTGGTGATAGCCTACTAGCACGCAGGGTTTTGAAAAACGTAGAAACCTAATAGTATTAGGTGCTCGTTCTTCAGAAACTGAAGTCAGGAGTACTTGGTCTAAAGCCATATTCTCAGCAGCACTTCTCAAACCCGTATCAATTAGTCTCCACTCTTCCATTCCAAATCCCCGAACTGCTAATGTTAATAAATCATTGCTTTAAAACAATTTCCTTGGTGCAATCACTTGTATGATGTTGTCGTGGTAGGGTGTGGGCCTGCGGGGACGGTGGCCCTCCGACAATGCGCAAGACTCAGACTGAAATCATTAGGGATTGAACAGTTCAGGATGCCTCGGCACAAGCCTTGTGCTGGGGTCATCTATCCCCGTGTCTTGGAGGATTTCGAAGTCCCGAGGGAGGCAATAGCTGCCCCGCTCAGGGGCGTTAAGATGGTTTCTCCTAGCGGGAGCACTGCATTCATAAATTTCGCAGACGGTGGTGCAGTAATCCATCGAAATACATTCGATTACTTGCTAGCCACCAAAGCGAGAGAAGATGGGTCAGAAATTACCGATGGGATCAAGGTAGTTGGTGTAAATCTGCACGATGATCATTGCGAGCTTATTCTGAGGAACAGGGCTTCTGTTAAGTGTCGATACGTTATTGCTGCCGACGGAGTATATTCAACTGTGTGTCGTAAACTTGGCAAACCTTGGGCCAAAGAAGACCTCGCACTGACTCTTCAGCTAACCTTAGCTGTCTCAAGAAAGGACAAGAAGAGCATCAACAATTATTTTGAGACCTACTATGATAGTCGAAGAACCCCAGGGGGCTGGATGTGGGTCGTAGAAAGGGAAAAGGACGTCTTGGCGGGTCTTGGCCACGAGTTCAAGTATCGAAAGAAGGTGGGAAACCAGAATCAGGAATTGATCACCTTTCTCAGCCAGAGATTCAAAAGATTTGAGGTGCTGAAAAAGGAAACATATATGCTGCCATTCAAAGGTCCTCGTCTGAAGGAGGATCTGACACTGATGGATAGAATCTTGTTGACCGGAGATGCCGCCGGTTTTGTGAGAAGTGACACAGGAGAAGGTATTTATTATGCTATGCATTCCGGATTAGCGGCGGCTGAGTCAATAGCGGATGTTATGGGTTCAGATGAGTCTTTGAAGGATATATATTTCAAGAAGCTGTGTGACCGCGGCCTGCACGTTCTCTACGTCACAACTGACCTCAAACATGCGCTTCTCGATAATGAATCCATGGAAAAATACATTAAAAGAATTAGGAAACTGACGGAATTGTTCAAATAGCAGATCCATTGACAGGATATCATGGCGAGCTTCAAAATTTTTAGAACATATGTTCTAAGTTGAACTATGGCTAACGCTCCCCGTGAGTTTTTCGAACTCCTATTTCCTATTGCTGAACCAAGGTTATGGAGACGAGAGCTTCTAATGATCCGCTGTTAATTCTTTCTCTCCAGTTGACTCTATAGGTTTCGCCACGAGGAGGCAAATCGCTCCCATTATTCCTACGATTGCTACAAGCAACAGCAGATAGCCGACAGCAAGATAAGAAAGAAACACAGGCAAGAATAACCTAGCCGCCGATATGAATAATGCGAAGCCAGCAATGATGTAGATTAATCCTGTAAGACCCCAAGATCCTTTATTTTGTAGATATTCGCGATATTTTAGAAAAAAGGCACCGGTCAAGATTGCCGTTCCTCCAAAAGCGAGATGATCCATGGACAGCGCAATAAGCGATATCAACAGTATAGGGAATATAGGCAGAATGAAGTAAGCGATAAGGCCAACCAAAGAAGTAAGTATTCCAACTATCGAGGCAGTCAAGCCAACGCGTGAGCCTCCGAATCTGGCAATCAAGTCATTGTTGGCTGTTGTGAATACTGTTCCGAAGATTAGCAGAAACACGTAGGAGGCAAAGCTAAGCATGACATCTTCCAAGAATCCAATGCTTGCGGCGATCAAGTAGGAAAGTGACAGTAAAAGAGCCGAAATGAAGAACAAGATTTGACTGATAGCACCTCGACGAAATCCCCCTTCTGCCATTTTTCGGTTCTCCTCCTTACGCATACGAAGGGTATGCTTTTGATGCAAGACTGCTCATAGTTATCAGGCCAACTTATACTTAAGACTTCTGAGGCAATTTTATGATCATAACGACAATAGGTTGGGTTTGTTGGCGAGATCCTTAGAACATAAGTTCTAAGGGAACGCAGAGCCTGCCAGGCGATCCAGGATCTCTAAGAATCGAATCTCTAGAATCTTGTGCTCGATTTCGAAGAACAATCAGCGCTGTTTTTCGATTTATAGTGTCCGAGAAGAGGAGTTTCCAGCATAAAGGAATGGCGTTCAATCATCTTTCAGACGCGCTCACTGTTAGTCTTTTAGAGATAGGGCGGCTTCCAGATTCTTGTCGCCCTATTAAAACGGCAAAAGATACCCAATAACCGTTACAATGATCCCTATGACTATAGAGTAGGCCGATATTTGAAGAGCCCTCTTCCTGTCTTTTTGACGGGAATCCTCGCTTTCCACCTTGATGGTTCTTCCCACCTCTTCACCAACATTCTGAACTGACAAAAGGGCAAAGTATACGCAAAAGCTCTTCCGCGCTTGTAGGAAGCCTAGCGCAGAAAATGTTGACGGGGCGATTATAATAAGACGCCAAAGCGGATTAAGATTTAGCAATACAAGTGAGGAGTATACAGCTACGGTCAAGACAAGACCAAACCATCCTAATATATTCCTTCTTCTGATTTCAGGGGCTCCGATATTGCAGACACCCGGATTGTATTCTCTTTCTTCACTATTCATCTTTTCACCTCACTGGTGCCTATTCGCAGTACCTTAATACTCTCTATCAATGACGGAATTCATTAAAAAGCATTTTACTTATGACTTATGCAGCCCCAGTGAGCGGTAAGTCAGATTCTTCAGAGAGAATAAAACGTGTTGACCGCAAATTTAAAAAGCCCGGTATCCTAACGGAAATCAAAACGTCAGGAATGTAAGACAATGGATAAGGATAAGAAGATCAAAATGAATTGCAATACAGACTGTCCTTATTTACGTCGATTATGTGTTTCTCTCCCGACAGCTGCCGAGACATGCTGCGGAGCAGAAGACGAGGCTCCCACATTCAAGGAAGACGACTAATGTTCTAAGGGATCGCGGGGTCCCCAGTATCTTATGGTCGTGAAATGCGTTCAGTTAGGTCTCTTCCAGAGCTATACCCAAATGAAGCAGAAGAATACCGATTATCGCAGCAACGACGACATATGATCCAATCATCGGTCATGATCTGCCGGACAGTTATCCAAACTCCAGTAAATTACTGGAATGTCTGCCACGTATTTACCCCCCAGAACCTTCGGCATGGCAACAAGTATGCTGTCAAAAGTCGGGCCTCTGATTTTTACCCTATAGGGAGTTTTGTCTCCATTGCTTACTATGTGAAAGCATAGCTCCCCCCTTGCACTCTCAACACAATGAATTGCTTCCCCCTTAGGAAGGCGGGAAAACGGTGTGAACTTTTTGCCATTCCCCATTGTGCTTTCGGCTATTTCACCCTTTGGCATCTTTTCAAGAGCATTGTCAATTATCCTGAGACTTTCTTCCATTTCTTTTCGCCTACACAATGCCCTAGAATATGCGTCTCCCTTATCCAAACTTGCAACATCAAAATCCAGTTCGGTGAAGGCTTCGTAGGGCATGGTTTTCCTTATATCAAATTCAAAGGCCGAGGCCCTCGCATTTGGACCAGTTACATCTAGGTCTATGGCCATATCCCTGGGCAACTTCCCTATTTCCTTTGTCCTAGTTTTGAATGTTGGGTTATTAAAGCACAAATCATCGAAAAACTTGAGTTGTTTCTCCATATACTTCTTTACTTCCCCAAACTTCTCTTCGAAATCTGGGGGCATATCGCTCCTCACACCGCCCGGTATATTATAAATATGATATATTCTACTCTTAGTTAGTTTTTCCAATAGTAAGAGAATTTTCTCCCTTTCACCCCAAGTGATTTTTGTTACGGTGTCAAAACCTGCTGCCGAAGCTATCAGACCCAAGTTCAGTAAGTGGCTTTGTATTCTGCTCAGTTCACCGTGAACCACCCTAAGATACTTCGCTCTCCGTGGTACTTCAATCCCAGCCAGCTTGTCTAAAGCGCCTATGTAGGCTAATTCGTAACTTGCACCATCGAGCACGCATACACGTTGGACGAGCATAATATTTTGCCACCAAGTCCGGTACTCCATAAGTTTTTCAAACCCTCTGTGGAGATAGCCCGGATTCGGTCTTACGCTCTTGATGGTTTCCCCGTCAAGCTTAAAATATACATTGAAGTTGCCTGAAGCTGGATGTTGAGATCCAAAGGGTATTGAGTACTCTCCTGGCTCTCTAGTTTCCCCTTGATATGGCGGAAGATCAAGAAAACCTTTTTCCTTATTTACCTTCTCTTCTTTGCCCATATATCCACCTTGAATAGCGTGGATAGCCATTAAGATTGCTAATCCTATCGGTTCTGGTCTGGGCGGACAGCCGGCTATCATTATGTCTACAGGTATGTATCTTTCAAGGTCCTTTATGGTGTTATAGCTATCCCAGTAGGTTCCTCCATTGATCGGACAGCAACCCAGCGTCATTACGTATTTGGGACGGGGCATCTGTTGATAGATACGGATTATCCTTCTAAGGGTTTTTACTGTTACATAGCCGCCTATAAGCAACACATCGGAGTGTCTAGGTGAACCTTTGGCTAGCAGTCCAAACCTTTCCATATCAAAACCACTGCTTACCCAAGGGACGGCTTCTATGAAGCAACAGCCAGTGAAGTAATTGTTGATCCATAAGCTACGTGAGATAGCCCAGTTCTTGATTCCCTTAATCTTAGGAGGTACTGGATGTTCAAGCTTTGGAGGCTCTGAAAGCTTTTCTGGCGGATAAACTAGCTCGTCCTTATTGTGAACGACTAGAAACGGAAAATTCGAGAATGTGAGTGCCCCGCGGGAGCATATGTCAACACATAACCCGCAAAAGCAGCATTTACTGTAATCTATTTGGGGGTATAGTTTCTTCTCTCCGTTCTTTTTCCTTTCAACCATCTCGATGGCCAAGTTTGGACAAATCCTCTCGCAGAGCTTGCAGCCTATACACTCTTCCATGTCAAGAATATGTCTCCCCCTGAAGCCTTCCGAAAGAGGCGTCTCAGGTGGGAAATTGAAGGTTATGGGCTTGTCCTTCAGCATTTTAAATTCTGCTTTGAAGAGGCTCATAACTCATTTCACCTACGGAGCACTTTCATAAGTCTCCTTCACGTATTTCTTCCAATCAAACTCCTTTCTAAAAGGTGGTGGACCGTCCCACTTCTCAAGAAACAGTGGTTTTAACATGGCATTTCCATCAAAAGTAATTCCAAACAGTTCCCAGATTTCCCGTTCATGCATGGCGCTGTTTTCCCACAGCGAAGATAAGCTTCGAATCCTGGTTTCATCTCTTGGTATTCTTGCAGCAACTTTGGCGTACAAATTCTTCGTAGGATTGTGAACTATATAATATATCTCAAATTCCTTTTCCTCCAGCCAGTCAACGGCTGAAACTGTTAGAAGCCTTCTAAAGCCCTTGTTCTTTAAAAATTCTGCAACTCCGCTATAATTGACCTTAGATACCCTGATAAATAGGAATCTGCCCTTGATCTCGCATTCAGCATTAAAATGCGTTTCTAACTCTTTAGAGATTTCATGAGAAATGAAATCTTTCGTGGGCTATCCCCCCTGGCTAAGCTTTACCACAGAGATAGTTCTGAGTATTTAAGTTTTGCTAGTAGAGATTTTTCTGCCCTTATGTTAATGTAAGAAGCTATCGGCTGATCTCTCCCAGTAGGAGTTAGTACAAGCTTTGAGACAATAAAGTTAAAAATGAAAAGGCATGAGTATCTTCAGAAGGAGGGAAAAGATTGGAGTCTCCTGACTATGTGAGGCTTAGTAATGCAGCAGATATTACTTTGGGCTATAGTCAAGGGAGATTTTGGAAGAATGCCAAGTTATTCTGCATAAATGTTCTCCTTTATTTTGAGGATGGATGCAAAGCCAACTGTCTTTATTGCGGTCAGGGAAGAGACACCTCAAGCTCTGCAATATGCAAGTCACTGATCAGGGTTGAATGGCCTCTGAGGCCGTTGGATGAGAGCATAGAGAAGTTCAGAGAGAGATATGTGGGTTCTGGATCATTTCACAGACCGTACAGATTCTGCGTAAGCACAATAACGCATGCAAAAGCTGTTAAAGCCGAGATCGAGGTCGTTGAGAGAATTCAACGCGAGCTAAGAGTTCCGGTATCGGCTCTGATTTCGCCAACCATTTTCACAAGAGAAGCGATGGAACAACTAAGAGAAGCGGGAGCAGAACGAATAGGGATTGCAATCGACTGTGCCAACAAAGATTCATTCTTTGCACTGAGGGGAAAAGGAGCCCACGGGCCCCACAGATATGATAGATATCTTGAAGGAGTCAGAGAAGCGGTTGACATTTTTGGTCCGGGAAAGCCAGGCATTCATCTAATCGTAGGTCTAGGCGAGACGGAGGAAGAAGCTATTAATTTGATACGGAGTGTAGATGACATGGGCGCGGAGACTCACCTATTCTCATTCTATCCAGAGCCTGAAAGCCTGCTTTCGGAATGGAAAAGACCAGACATCGGTCAGTACAGACGCATTCAACTAGCAAGATACATCATAAATAACAGAATGGCAGATCCCGACTGCATGGAGTTCAACGAGCAGGGCCAGATAGTGGGATTCGGTCTAAGCGAGAGATTCCTGCGGAGAATCTGTGAGAATGGCGAGCCGTTCATGACCTCAGGATGCCCGGGATGTAATCGTCCGTTCGCCAACGAAAGACCTGGTGAGGTCATCAGAAATTTCCCGTACCATTTATCTATAAAGGAATCAAAAACCGCATTCAAACAAGCACGGATATACGAAGAGCCAAAGAATACGTTCAAGCATTTAGAGAAATATGTGCAGGGAAAGACCAGAGAAAAAGCGAAGGAAATATCAGTTCTCAGTGCCTAGAATTCTTGTGTTCACCGCTTCATGATGATTTTCGGGTATCTACGTATCTCAGAGTACATCCTTGTTTGGGTTTAATTGCTCTGTGGAGGGGAATATTGATGAAATCATGTCCAAGATGTGGAAAAGAAGTGCAGAAGGATGCAAGCTACTGCGTTCATTGTGGAGCTTACCTTGAGAGCCTTTGGGAGGAAGAATATTCAGTCCCTTCAGATGGACTAATTGAGAGAATTAAGAAGCTTATTCATGAGGGAAACGTCAGAAGGATTGTGGTTAAGAACGAAGAAGGAAAAATCCTGATCGAAATACCGGTATCATTAGGAATAATAGGGGCAATTCTGGCCCCGTGGTTGGCAGCTCTCGGGGCAATTGCTGCAATAGCTTCAAAATGCACAATAGTTGTAGAAAGAAGGGGAAAAGAAGGCTAGAGAAGCGCGGCAAGGGACTACTCAAACTTGCTTTCAAAGTCTTTTGCAAATTTTGAATCCGAGTAAGCTTTTAAGCGTTCAGTGGTGGTTGAATAAATATCGATTACTTCTTCTTCGACCATGAGTGGATTCTCCGCTATCCGCGAGTCAATTTCACTCAGTCTCTTTATCAGGATTCTTCTTTCCTCTGGGGGCATAACGCTGGGATCTGTCATGGCAGCTGCCCTAGTGTCAATCTTCGCATCCAGAAGGTATTTGAATGCCACAAATGGAAGTTCGTAGAATTTTCCAATAGCTCCCGTTCTCTCTGTAAATCCCTCAGGAGTAGCTGCTTTGAAGGATACTCTGACATACAGCTTGTCTGCAAAAGGCTTAAGCTGGTTAACATAATCCTTATCAGCACCAAAGAGAACACCATTCGTTTCCAAAATGAAAAGAGGATACTCTGAATCCATCACTCGTTCCAGAACGGAAAGCAAATGCTCTTTCCCAATCGTGGGCTCGCACCCTGACAATCTAAGCTTGTTGATCTTAAGATGCTTGAACCGCTCCCACCCGCGAGCAGTTATTCCTTCTTTGGCGGCCTTGAAAAGCCCTTCAGCCACTCCTTGTGGGGAATAGAATTCGCCAAATTTCTCAGGAAAATCTCTAGACCAGTTGCCCCAGCAGTAGATGCAACGCAGACAACAGCCTGCTGCGTAGCCAGTTGCGATTCCTCTGTAGACTGGGGCAGAATAAATGCCAGTGTACTTTCTTTCTAGTCCTTCCGGACCAGGTCTAGTCACAATCTTCTCGGTTTCTTTGGCCAATTCAAGTGGATTAAAAGGCTCCGAATCTGAGCTAAAAAGACGAGGATATTCTTTCATTCTTCTAGTCAACTCAC
Source organism: Promethearchaeota archaeon (assembly GCA_048939465.1). Lineage (GTDB taxonomy): Archaea > Asgardarchaeota > Odinarchaeia > Odinarchaeales > JBHLKK01 > JBHLKK01. Next base: position 12,509 of record JBHLPL010000036.1, read on the forward strand.
GTTTATGATTTTGATTTCGTTTAGATCAGCCACACCTAATCCTCTTGACTGAGCAAGCCTCAAATGATCTATCGATAGGGGATCATAGCCGAGCATGTTTGCTCCAACAGCGTCCGCAGCAACCAGATCCTTGGAAATTATGACTACTCCCACTTCCTTTGGCCTCGCTCGGAGTTCTCCTCCTGTTCCACCAACAATTCCGTCAATTATGGCTAAATCTGGTTTTATGTAGAAGTTTAGGTCTATAATGCTTTCACTGAGTCTTCGATGGAACCGCCCTTTTTTGAATACAGCACTGGTCTTATCTCCCAGAGTCGCGCCTAGCATATTCTTCAGGGAAAGGGTTACAGTAGTCAAGGAATGTGTTTTGAGAATTGGAACTGAGACTATGTAGGCATTTTCAAGAGTGATAGGAAACTCGAATTCCTTTACAAAAGAGGCTGACGGGTCTCTTCTGATTTCATACTTATCTTCATTAAGGTCTACGAGTTGTATGCCATACTCCTTCGCAATCTCAGAATAGCCTAACGCTTGATAAGCCTCCGAGGTTGTGCCCCATCCGGTGCCCTCAGCGATTATAACCTCAAACTCCTTATGAAAATACTTCACAATTGCTTCAATGGTCTGGCATGGTGTTGTTGTGGGGGGAGGTGAGCTGTTGATTAGGTTTGGTTTGAGGATGATTTTCTCTGGTTGGGGCTTCTCAAAATGCTTTAAGGCATTTGGTATCATTTTCTCAGGATTTTCTCCCTCTGCAATTATGACCCTAGACAAGAAAAAAACCCCAGCTATCCTCTCATTGATTGAGTCATGATGTGAACTACTCCATCATTAGGATGGAGCTTCCTGTTTCATCCATCCCCCAGCGGGACACGTCTCTCAGGCTCCACGGACAGTTCCTGCCCTGAAACCTTGTTTGCGAATTGGCGAGTGTTACGTCAGCTCAATTCCATATGGTTGTCTCAAAAACAAGTATTTAAGTTCCTCGCAAATCCTCTCCGCCTTTTCGGGCAGAGTCTCCTTGAAGGGATTCAGATGGACATCAGTCGATACGGCGCAGAAGTGTTGAAGATTGTTCTATAACGCCACGAATACACATTGCGCCTAAAGACTTTTTCTTATATTGTCGAGTGTCTTCTTTGCAGAAGAATCCTTCAAGATTCCCCAAAGCCTGTCAAGTTTCGCACAGGCATATTCGTCACAGTAAGCGCAGTTCACCACATCCCTCTCCATACAGCAACTCCTTACCTCGCAGGTTGAGCAGAAGCTAATTTGTCTTTTTCCGACTGCAAGACAGCCATCACAATTGATATCTTCAGGTTTCAGTACTTCTGTCTCTGACGACCAGGCTTTAGCAAGTTTCTTTTTTGCCTCATAATCGTTTTTCTGTGTGGCAATAAATCCGGGACACTCGGTGCAAGTAAGCCCACAGAAGGCAATCATTTTCTCCAAGATTCCTACCTCCTTTTAATGAAGCATCTCTTTCTTCCTTCTAGCTTTTAAGCTTTGGAGACTCCAATATAAGTGACACAATTGAATATTAAATTACCTAGTTATTAAGAAGCCTCTCAATCCTACTGCCGTTCAAGCTATCAGGATTATTTCTTCTTCTTAATTCAAAAAAGACAAACGCTTTTTTTGAAGCATGGTATATTGGGAATCTGATACTAAAGAAGGCTCTTAACCAACCCTCCGTCAACTTGAATGGTTGTGCCAGTGACATAACTTGCTTTTTCTGAGGACAAGAAGACCACCAAATTGGCGATTTCCTCTGGCTGCGCGAGACGACCCAGTGGAATCTTTTGTTCCCAAGCTTCGTAGACTTCCTCTTCAGAGACACCATCTTCTATTGCTTTACTTCTGGCCAGCTCTCTTACCCTCTCCGTCAGCGTATAACCGGGACCAACAACGTTAATCAGTATATTATCCTTGGCCATCTCATTTGATAAGCTCTTGGAGAGTCCCACAACGCCGGCGCGAACCGCATTGGAAAGAATTAGTCCATCGATCGGTTGCTTCACCGATACAGAAGTCATGTTTATTATTCTGCCCCACTTCTGCTTTTTCATATAGGGAATCACTGCTCTACAAAGATAAATTGTGCTCATAAGGTTTAGATCAACAGCCCTCTCCCAAGTCTCCTGAGGGATATCTTCAAAAATCCCAGTAGGAGGACCCCCTGAGTTGCTGACGAGTATATCAATTCTGCCGAATTTCTCTGCTACACTTCGAACGAGTCTCTGAACATCTTCTTCTACCGTAACATCTACCCTGACAGCCAGAATTTCAACGCCTGTTTTTTCCCTTATCTCATCAGCTGTTGCTTTTAGAGCTTCTTCGCCTCTGGCACATATGGCTAATTTAGCGCCTTCTCGTGCAAGTGCCAGGGCTATGGCCTTGCCAATCCCCTTGCTCGAAGCCGCAACGACAGCTACCTTACCATCAAGACCTAAATCCAATTCTCAACCTCCAGAACCGCTTCATAAGAGACTATGCTTTGAAGGTCTTTCATTCATTGTTTTATACTTTTCTGTGGGCATTTGGTCATAGATGGCGAACACGCATGGGCTAAAGTGGTCTGGCCTAAGATGAAGGGTCGTAAATCTCGATCCTAAAAAGATATATATCCCATCCTGAATGTAGTACGGGGAGACGAGAGCAAGTGATAAAGGCGGTCTTCTTTGATTTAGGGGATACATTAATTTCCGAAGAAGTAGTGGAGAGAATGTCGCTGCGGGATGCAAAACTGGAGAAACTGCCGTACGTTGATCGTGTTCTGAATAAGCTAACGGAAAAATACAAGCTGGGGCTAATAACTAATACTACAACTTCCAGAGAAGAGGACGTAAGGTGTGCGTTACGTAGAATTGGCATAGAAAAATACTTCGATGTAGTCTTAACATCGGTTGATGCGAATTCAAGAAAACCGGATGAAAAAATCTTCCAAATAGCTCTTAGTGCCATTGGAGTTAATCCGGAAGAAGCTATTATGGTGGGCAACCGCATATCAAGTGATATTTTGGGTGGGAATGAAATGGGTATGAGGACGATCCTGTTTAGGTGGAATGAAAGATACCCCGAAAGAGTCAATTCGCCACAAGAAAGGCCAACTCGAATAATCAAATCGCTCAAGGATTTGCCAAAAGTTCTTGAGGGACTGGAAAGAGAATCTTAGGCCTATGACGTTCTGAGAGGTTCACAATTTGCCGAAGAAATCGGTCAAACGATTGATTCCTTCCTCCAGATCCCTATCTGGTATAGCATAGCATATTCTGAAGTTGTATTCACCGCCAGCCCCAAATAACGTTCCTGGGGCCACAGCCACGCCTGCATCAAACAGCATTCTTTTGGAAAGGTCATCGGCACGGATTCCGAAACTCTTTGCGCTTGGGTAGATGTAGAATGCTCCTTCAGGAATCTGAAAACCAAGACCGCCTATCTTTTCGAGTCCTTCGACAATAGCATCTCTCTTCGCGCTGCTTTGTATGAGGAGGTTCTTGACGTAGGATTCAGCTTCTTTCAGAACATCTATACATGCTCTTTGGATGAAAGTCGGGGGCCCAGTTACACTGTGCTGTTGCACAATGTTCATTGCATCTATTAGTTCTCTAGGTCCAGCAGCATATCCAATTCGCCATCCTGTCATCGCAAAGACTTTGGAAAAGCTGTCAACCACTAAGGTTCTATCTCTTGCACTCTTGATAGATGCTTGACTTATATGCTTCCTGCCCCCATAGATGTAAGCCCAGTCAACCTCATCGGATAGTATGAGAATCTCATGATCCTCTGTTAAGTCGCTTATTGCTCGAAGGCTTTGAACATCCAGAACTCCTCCAGTAGGATTATTAGGCGTATTAATGACGAGGACCTTTGTTTTGGAAGTTATTGCTCCTTTCAGTCTTTCCTCATCGACCAAGTAAGGTTCTTTGGCAAGTACCTCCTTGATTCTCTTACATCCAAAGAGGAGTGGGATGGCTTTGAAGCTACTCCAGTAAGGAGTCAAAAGGATGACTTCGTCTCTGGCCGAGAGCACGGAGGCAAAAAATGAGTATATTGCGAATTTCGCTCCTGGAGTAACAATTATCTCTTCGGGATCATAGTTCAAGTCTCTCGATTCTTTCAAGAACTTGGTGATAGCTTCCCTCAGTTCAAGAATGCCTCTCGTGGGGGCATAACGAAGATGTCCCTCTTCCAAGGCTTTAACGGTAGACCCTATAGCTGACGGGGGAGGATCAAAATAAGGCTCTGCTACATCAAATCTCACGACTTTGATCCCTTTTTGGATTTCCACCCTTGCGATGTCATCAGCAATCGCAACAGGCGATATCGGTATCGAGCTAAAGTCCTTGATCATATGGATACACCCTTTGATGACAAAGGGCTTGCCTGTAGAAAAAGGTTTTTCAAAAGAAAGGAAATCAGTGGTCCTCCATGAAGGTAGTCAATCAAAAGTTGAGAGACCACAAAGGCGGTCTTATAGACCTATCACAGAGCAGGCGGCCCTATAAGTCTCGAAGATTTCCTTTGCTGCCCTGACAATGGCCTTTTGCTCCTCCCGAACTAACATGTCCCACAGATCGAAGCCAAAGCTTCTAC
>JBHLPL010000121.1:0-5310 GCA_048939465.1 Promethearchaeota archaeon
GGCTTCTTGAGAAGGATAGATAAAGGATTATATAATATGAGAGTCAATTAGAATCTGTTCGATCATGGTTTCTGCATTATAGAATCCATAGATTTATGGCAAATCTCTTTAAACTAGTTAGAGGTTGAGTTTGATTATGGAAAGTAACAAACGGGATATAAATTATAAGGTAGAAAATGTCGTGGCGTCTGTTACTCTTGAAGATCGCATCGATCTAAACAAACTGGCAGAGAACTGCAGTGAAGCAGAGTATGACCCATCACAATTCCCGGGACTTGTACTGCGATTAAAGGAACCCAAAGCTGCAATCCTTGTTTTTAATACAGGAAAGATGGTCGTAACTGGACTGAGAAGTGAGGAAGATGCCCCTACTGTTGTAGAAAAAATAATTGAGAGAATCAGAGAGGCAGGAATTTCGGTCAAAAGCCAAGCCAAGATTAAGGTTCAGAATATTGTTGCATCAGGAAGCCTTGGAGCTGCACTGGATTTGGAAATCGCTTCAATAACCTTGGAGGATTCCTTATACGAACCAGAGCAGTTTCCGGGATTGATCTACAGAGCAAAGAATCCTAAGGTAGTGTTCCTGCTTTTCAGCTCTGGCAGGATAGTGTGCACCGGAGCAAAGAAGGAAACGGATGTCAAGGAAGCAGTCATGCGGTTAGATCGTAGATTAGAAGAACTGGGAATCTATGCTTGACTACTATGGCTAACTACTATGCTTGTATTAGTGTTCGTAGCAATCTAAGACGAAAGTAACCTTTTTTCCTAAGCTCGCTCAGATCATCCATTAACTTTATTCTTACATACTCTTGGGGGCTGGGATTTGATACCAACCTGTGATAGCTGGCTTCAAAATCTTCGAAGTCAGAGACCTTCAGAAGCTTCTTCTCCGCAAGATCGGAGATTGTGATCACTACGTCATTCTTCACCTGTCTTCCTTTTGTTAGTTCAAGACTTCTGACTCCATGTTTAGATACAAAGAAAGGAACTCCGGCAGAGTAGAATTGCATTGATATATTCCCCAGAGCTTTGCTCTTCTCCGCAATATCTGGAGTTTGTAGTGTCTGATCGAGCCATTCAGCAAATGTCTTTTTGGAGGTTGTAAATTTATGAGATGCAGAACCAGAGACATGAATCTCGGAATCGATCTCTGGCCTAGGTACTTCTCTTAATTCATAAGCAAGTTTGCCGACTTGCTGCTCAACTTTCTCGTCAGGTTCGTTCTCTTTCTTCCTTCTAAACCAACCTAAAGGCATTAAAATCACCTTAATTTAATATGAACCCTTTTATTCCTATTAATCCTATCGGAAATGATTGAATTTGGGAGGGGGTTAAAAGCAGTCTGCAGCTACTGTCTCTTTCCATATGTTTTTTCCAGCACTTCCTCTTCCGAAGTAGGCATGCTGCTAAAGCGTTCATAGAAAATCCGTGAAAGAGCTGTAAGAAATGAGCTCTTGCCGCTTATCTCCCTTTCCTTTAGGCTGAGGAAAAGTTTCAGGAGTCTGGTAAGAAGTAGAATTCCAAGCCTTGAACCGAGCGAGTGTTGCTCGGTAGTTAAGCTGTACAGCGGGTCTATGTGGAGCACGTTGTGCTTCCAACAGGCTAGAAGAAGCTCCCATTGTTTCTTGCTCATGTAGTTTGCGATAAAAGCTTTTGCACGCTTTAATGTACATTGTTCCATGGGAACGAAGAATAAGGGCACAAATAAGGAGGGATAGGGTCGCAAATCCCTTATCAGATCGATTGTTTCTTCCACGTCTTCCTCTTCTTCCCCAGGAAGACCCAGCATTAGAGTACTTACGGTAACCCACCGATTTTCAGTCATTATACGCATGGCAGTCTTCACTATCTCAGGCCATTCATCGGCACTATAGGGCTTCGGCTTTCCGACCATGAGCTTTCCAATAAGCCTAGAACTTCCGGTTTCGATACCGGGCTGACAGCCGTAATATCGGTGTCCATGTTTTCTTAGGAGCTTCGTTAGCTTCTCGATGATCTCTGGTTGATAAGCAATAGGGGCCAGTGTCGAATGAGTTATGTAGACCTCTTTTGCTCCTGCCTCAAAAGCTGATTTGTATAGGTTGATTAAGGCATCCTCATCTATCAAAAAACCATTGGACCCATATCTGAGCGCATCATCCGACTGGAGCGTTATGGCCTTAATTCCTGATTCCACGTGGACCTTAATATCCGGAATTATCTTCTCCTCCAGAGGCAACATTCTCATTTTTCCGCTGGTTGCTGGAACGCAGAATCTGCACCCTCTTCCACACCCACGTGATATCTCAACAAGGCCAAAAATAGAGGGGCCAAGTATCGGAGGTATCTCCTCAGGCCGAGCATTGGGACCATCAATCACCCTTTCCGAAGGAGTTTTGCCTTTCAGGAGGTCGCCAAAGAGGGTTGGTATTGTTCGTTCTCCCTCACCCCTTACTATATGGTCTATCCCCAGCTTATCGATAAGACCGGCGAGGCTAACCTGCCAAGACCCAGAACCTCCAAGAACCACTTTGAATCCGTATTTTTCTTTGAGTTGTTTTACACGTCTGAGCATTAGTCGTAGAAACTCTGCACGAGTATGAGGTATTCCTGAGAAAATAGTGCTCCAAGTAGTCGTGGATGGACCCAAACCTAGAGGATCCATTGCGGAAACTCCTACGATTTTAGTATTCCTCCCCACATGTTCTTCCAGATAATCCGGATGCACCACCTTTAGGCTTTTTCTTGGCACCACACCGCTGCTTACAAGAATTGCCTCAACAGTCCTTAGAGAAGGCGTGGCCAAAGCTACGCTCCCGTCAAGAGAAACATCCACAGGAGGACATAGAAGACTGAAATACAGGATGTCAGGACATACATTCGTAGGAAGGGAAGCTGCTAATCCCATATATAGGTTATTTCCATAAGTCGTAAGAAGCGTTTTGTCTGAAGTTAATACCACCTCAGTTCCATCGCGATTATTTCCCATAAACACTCCCTCTCAATTCTTAACCTTTAGGCAACCACATTTAAAGCTTTTTAACATTTTCTAGAAATCCAGAATATAAAAGAATAGAGGAAGCCAAGGCTGGAAGTATATTCTCAGCATGTAGATTCTTTAGAGCCCACAGAAGCAGGGAAGGAGAGAATTTTAGTCTGCGGAACTTCCTCCCATTCGCCTTCCTCTGAAGAAGATTCATCGGCAGCAGTCTCGCCTGTCTCCTGTGTACCCTTGATCTTTCCAGCTCTCTTATCGATTACTTTCCTGCTTATGTAGCCGCCTAGCCCTCCAAGTACGATGGCAATCACCAGGTTGATTATCATTCTTACAGCGACGACCTCAATTATAAGATTGATCAGCATCGAAAAGTAAAAGGAACCTCCGCCCATCATCATGTTTATTATGAAATCCATCAAGTCTCCGATTACCGGAATGCTAAATATTGCGAAGATGTCGATACCTGGTGGGGGGCTCATAGCCAAACTCTGCAATTGACTCATTACGGCGGGATCAATTTCCCAGGTAGAAAAATTAAGAAACGTTGATAGCATAACTAGTCCAAACGCGATCAATAAGAGAAACATTGTGGAGAAGATCGAAAATCCCACAACTATCCCACCCTTTCCTCTTGCTGCAATCAAACCACCAAAAAAACAAGAACTTGCCCAAATTGCGATATGGATAATATCCGAGTAGTCCCCTAATAGGTTGTAGAAAGCGGCTATAATGGGCCTCAGGGGATAGCCCAGTACTGGACCAAACCATGCGATTATCATTTCATATCCCAGTGGGAGAATGGTATATGCTATGCCGAAGGCGATCAAGCTTCCTCCCAGCCAACCCAAGAACTTACTCATGTTCTGTCTCTCCTGCGAATGGATAAAGTCTTTATTTGTTATTACGCGAAGTCACTAATAATTTTATTGTACAAACTACAACAATCAGTCAATTCTACGCAAAGATATTAATAACATAGTTGCATAAAATATGTTGATCATTGAATTCTTGTGAGGGGAATGTGTTGGTTAAGCCGAAACCCAAGACTCTTACAATTGGCTTTATTCTGATACTGGGTCTGCTGGGCTTGCTTACAGCTCAAACTGGAGTATCGCAGACGAATGGATCTTCTCCTCATTCTGAAATGGCGTATTTTGCAGTAAGCGGTGACGGAACAGTAACTGGCGGAGTGATAGTCAATGGTACAGATCTCATTCCTGGAATTACTTCGAGCTCTCTGGAGGTTCAAAATCTTGTGGCTGCAGCTCTCATTTACTGGGACGGAGATACACCGCCAATACCCGCTGAGCTGTTGAATGAACTTACGGGAGGGGGAAATGGGAACGGAAGCGACGCAGATGGATTTGGCTCTTTTGGGGACATCGAAGAGCTTCTGAATCTAATTCCCAATCGGATGTTCGTCACAGCTTATCCTTCAGATCTTAGCTTACCATCAATTCAATCATATTCTCAGAATCTGGCTGATGACTTTGGCTCAGCTTTTGGGCTGACGTTGACAAAAGCAAGCGAAATCAACCTGACAATCCCTGAGATGTTCGGAATATACATAACAGAGTATACCTATGTATCCTCGAGTGTTCCGTCTGGCATTCTGACAACGCTGAGTGGTCTAGGTGGCCTTGCTGAAGTATTTTCATCAGTAACTGATGCCCACTCCACAGCGTATGGAGCTGGCATTATTGGACAAGCACTTGAACCGTTTTTGAACATAAGTGGGAGCGGTTTTGAGGAGATTTTTGGGCAATCATTTGTCGTGGCCGCGGGAAGATGGGACTTTTATCTGGCCAGCGCAGGGAGTCACAATCTCTCAATCAGTGAGCTCGCAGGGCATGTGGGGACTGTTTCATGGGGAACAGACGTAGACACAGCAATGCTCAATGTGATTTTTCCAACTGGAACTAGCATAACCGATTACTATCCATCAAATATGTCCATGGGTTACGATCCGCCCAACGTCGGCGGAGGGTTCTCAGCAGGCGAGTCATATTCAGATATCTGGATTCAATTCAACTACACTTTTCCACTGAATCTGTCTGTAACTCGAACCCTAACCATTAATGGGACGCCAGTGACCGATGATTCAATACCTTTAGGAACGCCGATAGGAGTAACCATAGAAGTACGGAATCTGGAAGCCAATGAAACCGCCTCCAATGTTGCTCTTGACGACTTTGCTTTCTTTGACAAGTATCCTATGGTTGATTATCTGGGTGGGGACCTTGATCCCGGCTACACACTTAGCATAGGCACACTTACCCCTGGACAGAGTGTTACCGTTGATTATGCAATTCGATTCAATGAGGAAGGAATTT
>JBHLPL010000037.1:0-16378 GCA_048939465.1 Promethearchaeota archaeon
CTGGGGAAAGATTAAATCGGATGCCCTGTGGGTAGATGTTATAGCAGATGCAACGATTGCCTTCCCAATGATTGTCGCATCTGCTATGAAACGCTTAAAATAGTGTCACATCTAATACTCTTTGTCCAGCAAATGTTATTAGCCCAAAAATCATTGAGCTAATAACGCTACAAACATCTAGAAAATCTTCATAGGAAGGAAGATCATCTTGACTGAGATATCATTAGATGAATTGTATTCTTGGTTTGTCGGAAGGACGAGGGGGAAGCTCGGACCAACTCAGAAAAGGGGAGAGCAGATCTGCAACAAGATTGAAGGGATCCTTGCTCGTGTGGAGGATACTGCTGAGAAACTACTAGTAAGCAAAGATCGAGATGCCTACAGGGGCGCTGAGCAAGATCCTAAGAGACATGAACTTGCTGTTCGCTCTGCCGATAAGCTCTCCGAAAAGGTAATCGAGAAAATCAAAGAACTCGAAATCCCAGAGAACACAACGTATGACAACCTCAAAGATCTGGGCGAGAAACTAAAAGGGCTTTTTGCCTTTGTAAATGGGGCAGGTAGACGTTGGGTTCCTAAAATGAGTCCGTGGTTTAAGTCTGAATTGAAAGACATCGACTACTTCCTAAAAAAACTCACTCAAACATCAAAAGAGCTGCAAAACTTCATTCACATTGAATATCGAGAAGTGAAAAGAATCGAGGATGTCATGAATTCAATAAAAGATCTGAAGGCTTTGGTCGACGACAATAAGGTTATTGAAACAGAGGTGGGAAAGGCCCGTAAGAAGTCAGAAGATCTGGAAAGAACGATATCAAGCCTTAAAACGGACCTAGTCGATTTAATGGAGACCGGGAAAAGCAAGGATTTGACTGAGATAAAAAAAAGTGAAGCCGGTTTGAGACGAATGTTCAATCGATATTTTCGCCCCCTTGTAAAGCCTCTTAGAAAGCTCAGAGTGAGTATTGAAAGAGAACAGTACTCTATGAGTATGGAACAGCAATCCGCTATGAGCGAATACCTAAACAATCCCTTTGCAACCTTCTTGAATGAGGAGGAGGGATATCCTCTTCTGAAGGCCATTTTAAGCGGCCTCCGATCCAGTTTGGTGGATAAAAAGCTTTCCATGAAACCTAGCAGAACGAACAAAGCACTGAGACAGATAAAAGAAATCTTTGAAGACAATACCTTAATCGATCTCCAAAGGAAAGGCAAGAGTATGACTATGTTAAAAACCAAACTTGAAACTGAATTGGAATTGGTTGAGCACCGAAAGAAACAACTGAAACTTCAGGAAGATATCGGAAGAGTAGAGAAAGAGAAAAAGGACATAGAAGCTAGGTCTTCGAATCTACAAGACGAATTTGATAGAAATCAGGAAAAAACGTCCCGCCATAAGAAAGAGATAGAAGAAATCATTCGGAAAGTAGTCAGAGAAGATATTACAATCAAAATTTGATTCTGTTTTCCTTACGTCATGGGGGGTAATTGTGAAGACTGGTCTGAACTCGCTAAAAATGCTGAAAATATCCTTATCGACCTTTTTTCTTAGGCTTCTGCACAAAGTATACAACAGACCTCGTATTTGGAAAATCATGGATAGACTTTTCTATGTTCACCCGACTGTATTCATGCCCCATTACACGTTTACAAGCAAGTTCTTGGCGATGAACTTGAGGGTTGGAGAATCCGCAAAAGTCTTGGATCTTGGCACCGGCGTAGGAATCCAAGCCATATTCGCTGCAGAAAACGCAAGTAGAATTATTGCAACCGATATTAACCCTCATGCAATCAAATGTGCCAAAATCAACGTGAGTTTCAACAATCTAGAACACAAGATTGAGGTAAGAAAAGGCAACATGTTTGAACCCGTGAAGGACGAGAAATTTGATGTAATACTTTTCAATCCTCCGTACCTGAGTAAGAGACCCAAAAACATGCTTGAAAGAGCATGGTTTTGTGGTGAAAAAAATGAGCTTATTGGAGAATTTGTTACAGATGCCAGAAAGCACTTGACGAATCAGGGGTACGTGCAAATTCTGTACTCTACCTTGGGCAATTTAGCATTTCTTTTAAGGAAGTTTGACGAGGAGGGGTATAAGGTGGAGAAAATCGCTGAGAAGAATACATATTTCGAAAAATTCGTCATATACATCGCCAGATTAAACTGATTTCTTCATGAGGCCCCCTATCACAAACTAACACTCGACGGTGATGTTAATGCTGGAATCAGTATTTTGAAAACGATCACCTTCAGGGCAGGAAATGTCCGTAGAGCCTGCAAGACATATCCCGGTAGGGAATGGATGAAACAGGAAGCCCTACCTGAAAGGGTAGGGTAGTTCACGGGTCCTTTATTCCTTCTCTCGTTATCAAAAAAACAGCTTCACCTTCTGGCATATTGGGAGAGTCAATCAGTCTGCAGATTCTTCTATTACCCTTGCTGCGCCTGAGATACAACCTCGTTTGCGGAACATGTGCAAGTATATGTCCACCAACAGGTTGCGTTGGATCTCCGAAGTAAACATCGGGCCTAGCCATCACCTGATTAGTTATGAACACTGCTACGTTATGGATGTCTGCCATTCGTTGAAGAGTATGGAGGTGCTTATTCAGTTTCTGCTGTCTTCGCGCTAACATTTCCCTGCCAATGTATTCTGCCCTAAAATTGCTCATGACGCTATCTATGATCACTAATTTGATGTCTTTTTCCGGGATTATGTCTGAAGCTTGTTGTGTCAGGAGCATTTGATGATCGGAATTATAAGCTCTTGCGCACAGAACGTTTTTGAAAATCTTCTTGACATTAAGTCCTAGGCCTTCTGACATCTCCCGTATACGCTCCGGACGAAAAGTCCCTTCACAATCAATATAAAGCGCTTTTCCGGCTACTCCTCCCTGGTCTGAAGGCAATTGCACGTTTACTGAAAGTTGATGCGCAATCTGGGTTTTCCCAGTTCTAAATGGTCCAAAGACCTCGGTGATTGCTTGAGTCTCTACGCCTCCCCCAATTAAATCATCTAAGCCCTTAGAACCGGTTGAAATACGCCCTACTTCCTGTCGCTTTTTATATAGAGCTTCTGCAGTTTCAAAACCGATCTCTAAAACACTTCTCGCTGATTCGATAATCTTCTGTGCTGTAGCTTTGCCGATATCTGCTGCAGCTGCCAACTCATCAGGTGAGGCTACAGCTACAGCCTCAACAGTCTTAAATCCTGATTCACCAAGACGCTTCGCTATTGACGGTCCTACTCCAGATAGATTTGTAAGCTCAAAAGCTTCTTCCTCCTCTTTAGTCTCATCCTCTTCTGCTTTTTCCAATGAGCTTTTTCCCTCCAATACCGGCGTTCTTCGGTAATCACTTAACGTAAAAGATTTATTAAGCCTTCGGCTATTATTGATTAAATCTTTAGTTGTTTGGTCGTGCGGTGGCATACAATGGTATGGTGGCCGAGATTCATTCGAAGGCCGAAACTAAGGCTAAAGAAACCCAGGCTTGAACTCCCAAAAGCGCCATCTCCTACGGTATGGTACGTCATTTGTGCAGTAGTTATTCTATTCATACTTGCCGGAGGAATATACAACATAGTAAATCAACCTTTACCTTTTGGGTCGAATCCGGATACAGGCGATCCGATGCTGATTCTTCGCCCTCCTTATGGTACCATAAGTGATCAATTCGTGCTGGAGGGGATGATCGGAGGAATCCTCATATTCTGTGGATTCGCAGGCTTTGTTGTCATATATGAGAGCACGAAGCATGTTTATAACCCCAGCTATGCGCTAATGCTTCTCATTGCTGGGATAGTCATGATAATACTTGCATATATCGGTGCAGAGTGGATAATTGTTATAAAAACAACATCCGCTTAGCAGCTTACCATGGCACGCTTTTCAAACTCGCTTTATATGCAATAGCATTCGCTGCGAGGTGTATTAGAGGCGTTAACACCAAGATTATAACTAGATAGGTCCAGGGCAGAGGTGTAATGATATAGCCGAACAGCAACGCCACTGCAACGAAATCCAGTTGGTCGAGGAGCGGTGCCGATTTTCCCCGTTCCAAGTCCATTCTTCTTTTGATAAAAGATCCCAAGAGATCACCTAACAAGGCGCCTAGAGATATCAGAAACACTCGAAGAATTGAGGAATTGATTATCCTTCCCACTACTGTTGCGTCTATACCGAGCTGATACTGTATTATTAGGGACTGCATGAGTCCATTCAAAGGATTGGCAATCAGCAGCTGCAATAGCCCGGCGGAGAATCCGATCGACAACCCACCAATAAATCCTCTTATGGTCTTGCCGTCGCCAAATATCCGACGTTTATCTGTGAATTTCCGTCCTAGGTCTATCGGTCTTCCACCCCCCGTTACAACAGCAAAACCATTTGCTACATATGCAGGAACTATGTAATATATTGAAAGAAAGATTATGACACCTAGGTCGCCCCATAAGTTACTCATTATGCCGAGAACCTCACTCACGCTTTTCTTTATCCTCCAGGGGTTTCAGCCCCTCGTTTGTGAGTACGCAATATGTAAATGTTTCTCTATCTCGTGGATGTCCAACAAGCTCTACTTTGCGTTTTCTTGAATAGTCTGAGACTTCCAAAAGCAGAGATAACGTGGTCCAGTGTTCTAGAACTTTCTTCCCTACTGGCACAATATCGACTACACCATCAACCATGACATCTCTTACTTGATTAGTCAAAAGAATAGCAGTCCCATACTTTTTGGCCAAACCCAGAAGCACCGCCAGCTGTCGATTGAGTTCACGGCTTAACGCAAAGTTCCTTTGAGAGTTACCCAACTCTACTCTGTAAAGTGCAGTGATAGTATCAAAGATTACTAGCTTGACTTTAGGTACTACGTACTTCTCAACGTTATCCACTATATCGGATTGCTCTGCAAAGGTTATTGGCTTAAAAACTACTATCTCCTTGGCGACAATATCAAAATTGGTTCCTGAAATCTGTTGAAGTCTTTTTGGCGAGAAAGAGTTCTCCGTGTCGACATAGAGTGTTCTCCACCCGGAGGTTGCTGCATTTACAGCTGTCTGGATTGCGAGGGTAGTTTTCCCACTGCGTGCTTTGCCATACACATGAGTTAGTGTTCCTGCCCTGAAACCTCCATTAAGGAGCTTATCGATATTCTTGGCTCCGGTGGAAAGCAGTCCTATGTGTATTTCATTCGGCATAGATGACCCTCGTATTATCTTTGCTGATTTGCATTCCTTTTAAATATGTAGCATTTAGCAAGTTCTGAAACTCATTTAAATAATACTGGTCATAACTTTTTGCTATCTTTCCAATCCGAAAGACATTTAACTACAATAATATTACAGAATACCAATTAGGCCAAGGAGTGCCTAGCAAGTCATGTCACCCTCGAATGCGTTAAAGAGTATTGCAAATGCATTCAGATCCGTATTCCATAAACCCAAGGTAGAGATTAAGTTAGGCAATATTGTTCTTTACTTGGGACTGGGTCTTATCTTCTTGGTGGCACTCCTATTACGCCTTTTTCCTGCAGCGCTTTATGATCCGCTTTTGAAAGCTTTTGACCCGTGGTTTCAATATCGTTGCGCCGAATATTTGGCTGATAATGGCCTTTTCTCCTGGTTTACATGGCATGATCCCCAATCTTGGTATCCTTGGGGAAGAGACATACCCGGAAACGCATTCCCGGGACTACCCATGGCTGCGGCTACAGTCTTTTACCTTCTTCAATCGATAGGAATATCTGTTGATATTTACACTGTTTGTTTCTTCCTGCCCGCATTCCTAGGAGCTACAAGCTGCATTGCCATGTATTTTCTAGGAAAAGAAGTCGGGGGGAGGAAGGTGGGCATTTTTGCAGCTCTACTTCTAGCTTTCATTCCTGCTCACATACAAAGAACCGTCGCAGGGTTTTTCGATAACGAAACCATAGGCATACTTACAATGGTTTTGACAGCATATTTCTTCTTGCATTCCTTCAAGCACGCATCGCCCCTTTCGGCGGTAGCTGCAGGACTAAGTCTGGGTTATCTTTCAATAACTTGGGGTGCATACCAATATCTCTTCTATCTTCTGGCCTTGTTCGCTATTCTGCTTATGTTGGCTCGCCGCTACACTTCTCGTCTTCTAATGTCCTACAGCATTACTACATGCTTAGCAATCTTTATAGCTTCAAGGTTCCCGGTGAACGGAGGTGTCAACTTCATCTTCTCCGGAACGGGATTCATCGCCATAGGCGTTTTGGCTATTATGGCCTTATATGAGATTTTTCTCCGACTAAGGGAGACGAGATTCTATGAATGGCTAAAGGCGAACCGAGTGAAAATAACCATGGCTATCACGGGCAGTATCTCTGCGGCCGTCATTGGCCTGTGGGTGATAGGACAGCTACCTGTATTAATTGGTTTTTTGGAATCGGTTTTTTCTCTGTCCGCAAGATTTTGGTCCGTACTCAATCCCCTATCCCGTGAACAGGTCTTCCTTGTTGCCTCAGTTGGTGAGCATGCAACGACCACTTGGGCAGTCTTCTATTACTACCTGCACGTACTCGTTTTTCTGGTTCCCGTGGGGCTCTATTTTTCGTTTAAGCGCCTCCAAAATGAAGATCTGTTTATAATACTATTTTCAATAACCTCGTTATACTTCGCAGGTTCTATGATACGTCTACTCCTAATTTTGGCCCCTATCGTGAGTTTGCTGTCTGCAATAACCATTGTAAACATACTGAAACCCTTTGCCACAATTCTCGGTGAACAACCAACGGTTATCAGGCGAAGGAGGAAAAGAATAACCAGAATGGTTGGTAGGGAATACGCTGTGGCATCGTTCGGACTAATCTTCATCCTGTTGACGCTAACAACTTGGCACTCTGTTGTTGTCACCCAACAGCTGTCCACTCCCGAAATGGTGGGGCTTGGCACTTTTGATGACTGGCGAGAATCTTTTCAATGGATGAGAAACAATCTCGATCAGAATGTCAGGGTACTGTCGTGGTGGGATTATGGGTACTGGATAACGACCCGTACGAATAAGACTACATATATTGACAATGGCACGCTAAATTCCACACAGATTGCGTGGATGGCACGTGCCTTGATATCAAATGAAACTGAGGCTCTGAAGATATTCCGCATGTACGATGTAACTCATGTTCTAGTACATTTTGGATACTTCGTTACTGCTCTCAGTGGGGATGAGGGAAAATGGATTTGGATGGTACGAATTGCCCAAGATCACTTCCCTGATGTAATTAATGAAAGTGAATACTACGTGCAAGGTGAAGGACCAACGTTGAAGTTCTTCCAATCTCTAATCTACAAACTCGTCTTCTATGAGGAGCCCGGAGACTATTACTACAGTTCCTATGTTGAACAGATCATGAGCCAACAAGGTTATCCGTCATACGTAGGGTGGCCATCGAGCCCAGAGTGGCGGTTTATTGGAGCGGAGGCTATTTGGCCTGCATTTAGCGAGACGTATGTCTCCACCAATCACCTCGTCAAGATATTTGAATTAAATTATGATGTTCTTGATTATAACTTGACGATAACTGACACGGACATCTATCGAATAACGACTGAGAATAAAACAGCCGCTTTAGTTGATGTCAAAAACTCCGGCTCACTCCCCATGAATGTTGATCTTAACGCCAGTAACGTCCTTGCCAACGGGACAGCTATTTCTGATATGGGCGGAAGTGCGCAAATAGCTGAGGGAAGTTCCTACCTGCTGCCCGGCGAGACTTGCGTTGTGAAGATTAACTTCGGTATTAATGCGACAGAGGGCGAGGCATGGAATTTCACCATGGGGACTGTCCAGTACTACGGGAACGCTCAGGATACATCTAACGCGACTGTTCGTCTCAATCAAACAATAAACATGGATCTCATAGGTGCAAACGCCTACAGCAATGAAACAGTGATTCTGGATATTAACAATACTGGCGCAGAATATCTCGAAATAACCCAGGCCGAAGTGAATGGGACTAGTAGTGGAATCTCCATAGCAAGCGACACAATCTTATATCCCGGACAAAATGAGACCTACAGAATCGTCATAAATCTGGCTACTAATCCGGACCTAAATCTGAATGAAACTAATTTCATAAATATTACGATCTTCACGTGGGAAGGTGTTAACCAAACTGTTAACGCGACCGTTCAAATACCTCCAGACTACTCTATTTTGATCAGAAATGCAACTGCTTATAGTAATGAGACCATATTCATAACGATTGAGAACACAGGCAACTATTCTATCACGCTAAATGCCTTCAATGTGAGTACGACAAATGACTCGGCACTAGTGCTTGGGGGAGGAATAGTAGGTATCAATGGAACCAAAACAATAGAGGCGAGTGGAATAACTCAATTCGAGCTCATGTGGGACCCAGCGGATCTCAATCTCAATCAAAGTGAAATAATAAACACAACCGCCTTCACACTAGAAGGTATCAACAGCACGATGACGGGTCTGACAGTTCTTTTGCCGACTGGCTACAATCTGTCCATTACACAATTAATCGTATATGACAATGCGACGGCTTTCATTACCGTGAACAATACTGGCAATTATTCTATAACAGTAAATACAATCTACTTCTTTAACACCACATTTCCGTCTCCACTGGCATTTTCCAATATTACAGCTATAAATGGAACCATGACTATTCTACCGGGCGAGATAACTGAATACATGTGTGTCTGGGATCCGTTTATATTCAATGCAACAGAAGGAACCGATACGAACTCAACAGTGCTGATATATGAAGGATTCAACGTCTCGGCGTATAACACAACTCTGGATTCTCAATACGCCATGGGGATTGCCAATGCTACGACTCATGTCTACAGTAATGGCACCATCGTGCTAAATATAACGAATAACGATTTCTATTCAATACACAACATAACAATACAAATAAAAAACGCAACGACCGGTGAGGTAATATTTACATACTTCTGGCAGGTTACCATAGATTCGTTTGGCTGGGATACAGTAACTTTCGACTCCGGTCTATTACTAACTGCAGGCGAAGACGTAATAATCCAAGCAAAATCAATCGAGGGCGCGAACGATCAACGAACGAAAACAGTCGAGCTGTGATGACTATTCCCTTTCTTTCATGAGTTGTTTTTTCAACATTCTTCGGTATTTGCCATAAGGATCAATAACAGAGAATTTCGAAGGATGCGGCATGCGAAGGCTACCCCCACAATATGGACACCGATTCTGCTTTAGCGTATAAGCCTCGCATTTGTTACACTTTCGCAGTAGCTTACCCATCTTTCCTGTACCTCGATTCAATCTAATTAGATTATGGATTAATCATATCTAAACCACTCCTCCCCTGCAGAAGGGGCTTATGACTGTACTTGACCGCATTTCCCTTCCAGGTTTTTCCTCGCTACGCATGAAATCGGGGGGGGGGTGGTTGCAACGCCCCAGCCCAGCAATCCGCATGTAGCATCGGGCTTAAAGGTTTGCCCAATCTATCCTCTCGTAGGTCATTAACCCTTTCAACATCAGAGAGTGGTGTGCCTTTAGACTTACTAACACCCATAGCACAAACCTATTCAAGAATCGCTCAATTGCTCTCCTCCCTTCCGGAAGGAGTCTCCTTGAGGTGGTTTAGAATAATGTCATGTGAGCTTACTCTTCATAGCGTTGGTCCTAGCCCACTGAGTTACTGGGGAGAAGGAAATACTATCTCTTGAAGCTGCCCTCTCCTCCTCCGTCTTTGACGACTGCTATTACTTTTTCGACAGTCGCGGCTAGAACCCTCTCGGCAACCTTGTAGTTTTGAGCGAAGACTTCAACTCTATACCGTGGTGACCCGACCAGGTATATGCTGGTTTCACCCTCCTCCCCCTCGTTTCCGGCCTTTAACCCCTCAATGAGCGCCTTCTTGATAACATCAATTCCATCTGATTTAAGACATCTCAACTCAAGATTTCCAGATACCTTGACTCTTGGAACCTCAACATAGGCGTCTACAATCTCGCCTAGGACATCGGCCCATTTTTTAGTAATCCCAATTTTCAATAACACACCTATTCCCTTTTCCTTGACCTCCTCTAATCCAGTATATATGTCTCCATACTTGTCCTCGATCTTCCATCCTACTTCTTTGTACCCTTCGTCCAAGGTTTTACCTAATTTGCTGGCTGCAATCTCGAGCAAATTCTCGGCCTTTTGTGCCCTTTTCCATTCTTGAATCTTACTTCGTCTTTGTTGTTCTGTGGTCCTTCTTAGGGATAGATCAATATGTCCCTTAGACTTCTCCACTCTCAGAACTTTTACAACAACTTTTTGCTTTTCTCGGACATGATTCCGGATGTTTTTGACCCAGCTTGACGCGATTTCGGATATGTGTATCATACCCTCCACATCGCCATACTCATCGAGGGTTACATACGCCCCGTGAGATAGTACTCTGTTAACTGTTCCCATAATTATATCTCCAACTTCAGGAACTTCTTGCCTTTTTCTTACCATTGACGGTCACCTACGTTGTGATAAGACACGATAATTCACACCACTTATAAGAATTCTTTAATAACAGAAAGTCTGCTATTTTGGTGATGGAACGATCAGTCCAGAACGGATATTATTACAGTCGTTACTCTCCCTTTCCCGCCAGTGGGTTCAACCAGAACCTTTCCGCATGCCTCACAGTTCACAACTGTCTTGGCACATCCGAAGACAATCTGCTCTGTTTTACATTCCGGACATCTGACTCTAAGGAATTTGCTTCTTGGGAAAGGTATGAGTTCTCTACCAGACACTTCTCCATCCCCCTAGACTATTTCCAACTTTCTTAATCGCATACCTTCTCTATGATGTATGTATCCACATTCGCTGCATCTGAATTTTAGCGATTGTTTCTTAGTGGTCTTCGCGACCTTCTTTGGAACTGGTTTGGGTTGACTACCGTACCCTGCTTTTTTGCGAGCGTATCTTCGAGCACCCGCAGCTAATGTTCGATCTTTTCCCCTCTTATACAATGAGACTGTGTGACTGGAATGCTTCTTGCATTTTGGACAATATGTTCTAATGTTCTTGCTAATTCTCATGATGATTCACTCCACTTCTGTGCAATTTTGGTGGCAACGCCTCGGTTCATTAATACTATTGCATTATTTGCAGGTAGAATCGCTACGTCATCAGACTCAAACGGCCCGTATGTCCTTAAATCTGCTCCTACAATGGCGGGAATTGATCGAAGTAACCGTACTATTAAGTATTTCGGCTCGTCTTTCACGTTTTTTGTTATTTCTTCTCCTTTAAAAACTAGTAGTTGCTCTAAGCATTTGTTGACGCTGTCTATTATGCTTTTATGCATCTCTTCCTCCGCAACGGTGAGCTTGTCCAAATTGATTTCAGATCGGCTCTTTAATACATTAAGTATTTTCGCCATACGAAGGTCAAAAAGATCTTTCAGCATAAAACGCAAATTCTCTAATTCCCTTTTTGTGAGTTTCCATACAAGTGTGTCTCGACCCACCTCATCCAGTACCTTTTCAAGATTGAATACGTATTCTTGGATTTTGCTATAGAAATCGTCGGGTAGCTCCCGAAGGTATTCATCTTCTTTTTCCTTAGTCCATAATTCATATATCTCGTTGTACAAATTATTCTCCTCTCGGAAAAGTCGCTGCTCCCTTACACAATAGATAGATCCCTGCAGACATAGGGAGCCTGACTTCTTCTTCTTTGTATGGGCCGAATACTTCATCCCCTATGCGAAACTCCGGTGCATGCTTAACGTAAACAATGATTTCTCCTTGGAAAACCTGACTATCCTTGAATGGATCAAATCGTTCCAGATCAAAAAAGGTTAGAGGAATCACTTTAAACCCCGTCTTACCATGCAAAGATGTTGGTAGTCTCATCAAACGATGTATATCTTTCGTAACTGGCTCATCTATCCTAACGCTCGCTCTATGCGCTGCCATCTCAATAAGTTTGTACCAAGTTTCGATATCTACTCCCCTTATAACGTCCCAAAATGGCTGTTTGCTTTTCAACCCCCGAAGTATTTCTTCTTTATTCTCTAAGATAAGTTTGAGTTTTGCTTCACTAATTCCTTCAATGCTTTGCGGGCTTTCCAGATTCTCAACATAGGCTTGAAACATTCTAGCAATCCTTCCGCGCCATCCAGTATCTTCAGTTCTTGGTCCAACAATGACTTTTGATCTTCGTCTTCCAACCTTCTCGTGCAGACCATGGAGTTTCAAGTCAAGACCAGTGACTTTCATGTAGTCCACTATTTCCTGTCTTGCTTGAGAGTCCATTTTTCTGATCGTATCTTTCTCAATGTGAATATGATATCCTCTGTGACCCGAGAAACTGATCTCAATTTCACTCTTACTGAATCCGAAATCCGGTACCAGATACTCTTCTACTGCTTTGACAACCTCGTTCTTGGTTACTGCCAAACACTCTTCACAAACCCATCGTGTTTCTTCGATTCTGCTAGAATCGCATTTTGGACATTTTTCTGGCTTTTCTCCTCTATTCCTCTCACCGCAGTCCTTGCATTTCCAGAGATCGTGTTGTTGCTCACAAGGCGTTGGTATATGGTCTGCATCTATATCAAAAACCAGGTCACAACCCAACCATTCTTTTTCGTTCATTTTGGGCGCTCTGGGATCATCATAATACGCTGCTGAATAATACGCATCAGATGGTGCATCTTGCCTTAAGTATAAGCGTAATTCCTGCTCATTTTTGAATCCTATGTGCCGTATAACTGAATCCTTGTCAAAATAAAAAAAGCCGAATTCACGTTTAATAAGCTCCTTGGGGCCTTTTACTGAGTCAGCAGACCTACTGTAATACTCTGCGAATTTTGCTTTAAGAAAATCCTCGACTCTCATTTTGCCTTTAGACTCCTTCTCTTCAGTCTATAGAATCCCAAAGGATGTTTAACCCTGTCGCAGATGGGGTCTCCTTTGGGGCACAAACCGTATGTTCTGAGAGTACTACATGAAGGCGGGGTATATTTTGTGCGTCCCCCACGAAGTCCCCCGATGTGCTCAACTTGATAACGTGCAATTTCCTCCCTGAAGTCTGGAGCCGATCTGTAAATCTCGATAATGCGGTCTGTGGGGGTTCCAATTCTTATCAGAAACGTGGTTATTGCGAATCTTCCTTGGTGTGACAAACTCTTGCTTTCTGAAATCGCCGATATTAACTGCTTCATACAGGGCGGAAATGCCTCTCTCCTAACAGGCCCCTCCATATCACCATATTCTCGGATTCTTCTTCGATGTTTTTTCCATAACTCCTTTAGCCGCAGAGTCGCGTCTTGAACTTCTGAGGGAACATCTTCCAGTCTTGGAGGATCGGGAATCTCACGCTCTATTATTCTCCACTTCACCGCTTCAGCTACTAATCTTACAGTCTCCCTTTTCTCCAAAAACACAAATCCTTCTGAAATGCCTCTGTTTATCAGTTTCCAGCGGATATCATGGAACTTTGGAGCGAATTCGAGATAATCGGAGAAATGCATTTTCCAGTCATATAAGACGTCATCGATAATTCGCCTTGTCTTACTTATGCCCCATCCGAAAGTTTTAGTCGTTATCCAAATGATTTTATCGTCTTCTTCAGGTTCCAAAAGAGTTTGAGCTCTTTTTGATTCGAAATCTGCCCACCTTGCCTTCAATAGGTTGTCGCCAAGCAGAACTATCAGTAAACGCGCCACGGGAAACGAGAGGATTTCATTAGTATCTGTTTGCCATGAGATTACTTCCCCACCATGTTCTACGGCATCCACCACTCTCTCCTTTGCTCGTTCTATGACTTCCTTGTAGTCATTGGCGAGCTTCGATATACTAATATCCAGCGTTTTGACTAGTTCTGCTGCTTCATTTGTCCATGGATACTTGGCCAAATCTCGCTTACTTAACATTCTCTTATCACAAAAACCAAATGCGAGTCTCTAATCACTCGGATTCTATTCGAGGGGCAAGATAATATACTATCCTCCCCCCATTCAATAACACGAAATCGAGTCTGATTGGCATGTTTGTAGAGTATTGCAGTTCGACAATATCTGTTGTGGCAGCTGCCTTCATAATATCTGACAAGTAATCAAGCGCATACATTGCCTTGGATTCCTCTTTAACATTCATCTCCAGCAAGGCATCACTTTTCTTGTTAAGCTTTATCTCTAGCTCTCCTGTATCTCCTGACGCGAATAATCCCAGCTCTTTGTTTGATGTCACCATTCTTATGTGGTCGCTAATTATGGCAGCATCATCAATGGCCTGTCTCAGTACGTCTGTGGTGACCTTTGCAAAGGCGTTAAACTCTATTTTGGGCGTGGGTAGTTCTTCCATTTGCAGATCTAAAAGCGCAAGGCTAAAAGTCCTCGTTGCTTTGCCCTTAAAACGCGCATTTAACCTATTTGTCTTTTCATTTAGACTCAGTTCAAGGGAATCCCCACTTCCTCCCCTACGCATTATTTTAGTCATTTCATCCAAATTGATACCTAATTGAATCTCCTTTGAACATCGGTAGTCATCAATCGCGCCTTTGGGCATCTCGAAATCGATCATGGCGATATGGGACGGATCCATAGCCTTCATCCTGATCCCCCCAGGAGCAGCGGTAAAATTCGCCTCATCCACAAGTGATGACAATGCCTCAACTATGCTCCTCCACAGTTTTGCATCACCAAACAACATTTGAAACATGACTTTCCCTCTAATCGTTTCTGCGAGATTAATGGAGACTATCAAAGTGCCACTTCAACTACTAATACACCTCAGAGATATATACATTATGCTGCGACAGGGCGGCCTTACATTTCTATTATTCATTTTGCGTAAATCTCTTCCTTAACTCATAGACTTCCATGTATATTGTCAGATCCAAATCATCCATGTTTTGGATGATACTTGCACCTATCTCAAAACTCCCGTCTTCCTTCCTATGAATATCGCCCATGGCGCGTATGATATTTCCTATTTCCGCCCCCCTGTCTGTCTTGACCACGATAGAACCGGAACCATCATCCAAAACCACAAATCCTGGTCTGGAGTCTACTACTCGCCCAACGACTCTAACTCTAATATCATTTGGAGAAATATCTTTAATGACTCTCCATTTTGCAGGGGGCCGCCTATCTGTCATCAGATTCGTCACTCTCAAATCACATTCGGTGGTCTCAGAACCGTGGTCTATCACAGACCACCCTTGGTTAGAAGGGGGACCTGTATTAAGTTTTTTCCTGCAAGAAGAAGAGTTCTACAACGTTTCTCGAAGCGCTTTCAAGAGGATTCGGTACATATGTACTTTTCTTCTGCTATCTATTGCAATCATTCCGTAGGTTTTCACTCCCAGCATTTTTTCCACGCGATCCGGTGACAATACGCCATCTATATCCTGTTTATTGGCGATTCCGAAGATCTTACCGCCCTTAAGTTTTTTCAGCCACTTGAGCATTCTCTTTGCACTCAACACGTTTTTTGGAGTGGAGTCTGTGACCAATAGAGTGATTTTTGAACCTCTTATCAAATCTTCAATCATAAAACCAAATCTATCCTGTCCAGCAAAATCAAATATCGAAATTGTGGCATCAATCTCTCTTAAAGAAGCAGTTGCGAAGTTTATTCCGATAGTGGGATCATACTTTTTTGTGACTCTTTTTCCACTTATCAGTTTTGCGATGGTAGTCTTTCCAACACCGCCAGGACCCACTACTGACACTTTTAAAATGTTCATATGTCATCCTTCCTCTAATTCTAACCCGCGCGTCATTTCTTTTAAGAATTCGTACTATTTGGAGAATATGCTGATATTACCGAATTATTACTGAAGAGTAGGCGGGAGCAACTTCCAAATCTTTTTAAATAGAATTGCTCTTTCTCGTATCCTACAGGAAGGAGGAAATGTGGATTTCTGTCCAGAATGTGGCGGGTTACTACTTCCGAAGAAGGAGGGTGGAGAAGTAGTACTCAAATGTCGGAAGTGCAATTACGTTCGCAGCTTAGGTTCTGCTAGTGGAGAATCTAACGAAGAGTATACTCTACCGCAACACATACCTCACTCGCCAAAAGACAAGACTGTAATTATAAAAGAAGAGATAAAAACGATGCCCACCACAAAAGCAGAGTGTCCTAAATGTGGTTGTAAGAAAGCCTATTACTGGCACGTTCAGACGAGGAGTGCTGATGAGGCAACGACTTCTTTTTTTAGATGTACAAAATG
Organism: Promethearchaeota archaeon; assembly: GCA_048939465.1. GTDB lineage: Archaea > Asgardarchaeota > Odinarchaeia > Odinarchaeales > JBHLKK01 > JBHLKK01. Next base: position 16,225 of record JBHLPL010000037.1, read on the forward strand.
CGGTCACACATGGAGAGAGTACTAGCGAGTTGTCTTCTCAAAATCTCTCTAGTGAGAGACTGCATCCTCCCGCAGGCTTTTACCTTCAGAATGATTTGACCTTTATCTTCCTCTCCGCAAGAAGACTCCATCCGAAAGGATGGAGTAGTTCACA
>JBHLPL010000038.1:0-16342 GCA_048939465.1 Promethearchaeota archaeon
TTCTACTTATTCTTCCTGGCACAGTCACATGCACAGGTTCCGGAATTTCATCGAATCTTCGAGATATTGCATAGCTCGCGAGTTTTCCTGTATTCAGAATAATCCCCCGGATTATCTCCAAAAAGGATCCTGCGGGTCCCCACCTGGTCCCTGTGAGGGCTGATATTATTTCCATGCTGATGTTTCTGACATACGACACGGCTTTTTCTTTGTTAAGAGTTCTATTCTCTTTACTAAGGTATTCATCGAGCATCATGCTGTCAATGCGAACTGTGCTCCACAATGGAACTGAGGCTTGACCATGCTCGCCACCAACAAAAGCTTCAATTAGCCTCATTGGGACATCTAACTCCCTGGATAATATAGTCCTGAATCGAGATGTTTCAAGGTTTGTGCCGGTGCCAACGACTTTACGTTTACCCTCAGCAAGCCTATGAGCCAACGTAGATAGAGCATCAACAGGATTAGTTATGACAAAGTACCAGGCACTTGGATTATTGTCTATTGAGTTTGTGAGAATATCATGGACTACTCTGGCATTCTCCCATGTAAGATCTCTACGGGTCATCCCGGGCTTTCTCGGAGAACCTGCAGCAACAACGATCAGATCAGCATCATCTATATATTTTGAATGATTGAAGGACTCAATCTCCATTTCAAATCCGTGTGCTGCAACAGCATGATTTAGCTCTTCTCTTACCATCTCAGCAACCTTTGGAGCTGTATCGATTAGAGTCAATTTCCCAACATATTTCTCAAAAACAAGAGTATATGCGATTCCTTGACCGACTCTGCCGGTCCCAGCTATCGCCACGTGCACCATATGAATCACCTATAGAAGATTTCATTTGATGATTATGCAGAATGATACGGGCTCATCTCGTTAAGGATTAAGATAGCTTGTGGATTCAGCTTATTATTCTTACGGTATATTCACTCTTGAGGCTTCTCTTCAATACCGGATCGAACATTTCTAACTTCCAAGTATCAGTAAATAACATTTGCCTTTTGATTGTTGGAATCGTTCCTGCAAATACGATTGTTCCCGAGAGCTCTTCACCTATGTGATCTTTGATTATGGATATTAGATCATTCCACTTCAGGAGGAGCTCCAGTTTACCGTCTTGATACAGCTCCATATTGCCTTGACTTCGAATCCAAGATCTCATAATCAACTCATCCCAGTGATCCTCAACTTCTTCATAGAGCCATACAGTGCTCGACATAATCTTGGGAACCGCATCTTTCGATTCTTTCAGATCGTGTTTTTCCATCTCCCTGTCTGTATGGTCGCTTCCAACCGCAACATAAGTTCTGGATCCATCAACCAGAATCACGTATTCAACTTCCCCAGAGGTCTTTTCATGTTCCACGTGAATGGTGCTACCGGTTGTCAGACGCGCAGGGCTGACAGGTAGCACTAAGGGTACGCTAACCCCTTGGCAGATTATGCCAATTTCTCTTGCCTCTTCCATGTGTTTCAAAACCAGAGCCTTGTTCCTCCCTGTGAAGCCGAGACAAAATAGGTTTTTTGCAGAATATCGTATTGGGTACTTTCCTCTTAGGGTCTGTACGGTCAAGGGAAGTATATTCTCAGTCATTGATCGACCTCCATTTGAGGAGAGACGGATGTATTATTTTTCGTGGTATCAGGATAGATCTGTCTTGTGATATTCCTTGCTGGATGAAAGCCAACCGTTTCCGTTGACAACCATTTGATTTTGCGTGTAGTTCGTTGTTCGGAAACTTGGAACGTATGAAAGATGCATCAGACGTTTCTTAAGAGATCAATTATTCTTTCTGCCAACATGGTACTTATCGATCTTTGGGTCTCTATTGTGGATGCCCCTATATGAGGCGTGCAAACTACGTTCGACAACCTCAGCAGAGGATTATCTAGGGGAGGTTCCTCCTCAAAAACATCAAGTCCCGCTCCGGCCAGTTTGCCTGTTTTCAAGGCCTTGTATAACGGTTCTTCGTCTACTATAGCGCCTCGAGCTGCATTTACTACATAGGCCCCATCTTTCATTGTTTCTATTTCTCTTTCTCCGATTAGGTGGTGTGTTTCGGGGAGTAATGGCACATGCAACGTTATTATGTCTGACTTTTTCAAAAGTTCATAAAGGCCTTCCTTTGATGGGCCATGATCCTCAACCTCCATTTCTCTTGCTTTCAAGAGACATGATTCGATGACGTCGTAGCAGAGCACATTCATTTCAAAGCCTTTGGCTATACTTGCCACTATCTGGCCTATCCTACCAAAGCCGATTATGCCAATGTTTTTTCCTTTTAATTCTTTACCTAAAAGTCCTTTCTTAGTCCACTTGCCTTCCTTTAGGCCTTTATCGGCTTTCGGAATTTGCCTGAAAAGCGAAAGAAGTAGAGCGAAGACTAGCTCAGCAACCGATTCTGAGGCGGCCCCGGGTATGTTTAACACCTCGATATTGCGTTTCTTGGCGGCCTCTAAGTCAATATTGTCAAGTCCCACTCCAGCACGGGCAATTATCTTGAGGTTCTTCCCGGATTCCACGATTTCTTTATTCACCAATGTTCTGCTCCGGACGATGATTACGTCAAAGGTTTTGATCATCTCCTTTAATCTCTCATGAGTTAGGTCTAGAGACTCCAGAACCTCGAATCCTGATTTCTTTAGCAAGTCGAGGCCGTCTATATGTATTGGTTCTGTAACAAGCACTCTCTTGGTCATAACAATCCCTGCGAATCGCTTTAAGTGGAGTTTGAAACCTACTGCGCGGGATATAAGTTTTTCGTAATCCGTGTGAATGCTGCTTTTTGTATTTCATATACTTTCTCGTTCTGTGGATTTGGCAGGAAGGTCTTTCTTGCACTTACAGTCTCTCTTGCCATTTCTGTAATTGCCTTTTTCCTTTTGCTCAGACCCCAGCAGGCAATAATGGCAGAACCCTTTGCCGGTACGCTGGTTTCCGCAACTCTTACGATACGTCCGGTCACGTCAGCAAAAATCTGGTTTTGAATGTCACTCTTTGCTCCCCCTCCGCAAACCCTGATCTCATTTACTTCGGTTTTGCTCAGATTCTTGATAATTTTCAAGGTCTGGTCCAACAGTATCGCATTTCCTTCCAGAAAGGCCCGGAAGATATTTCCAGGCGTGCAATTTTCTTTGGTCAAACCGACCAAATATCCCTTGACATCCGGATTAAAATCCGGAACGCGTGTTCCAACCCACTGAGGCTGGGCTATCAGTCCTCCAGATCCTGGAGGCGCTCCTTCAGCTTCGTTGTCAAGTTCCCGTAGACCCATTCCCAATAGTCGGCTGACAAGTTCCAGACATCTTGTTCCGGCGTCGGTTGCTCCTCCAACGACGTACTTGTTTTCTATGTATGCTTTGTGATATAATCGCTTTTTTGGATCTGGAGTTATTTGGTTTACCACCGCATGAATAACCATAGTCGCTCCCATGTTGACACCTACTTGGCCCGCTTCAATGACTCCCGCGCTTAAGTCACCCGCAGTTGCATCGGTCACACCGTTGATTATGGGCGTATTTCTTGGTATTTCAGATTCTCTACTTATCTCATACGTGGTATTACCAACGATTTCCCCTATGGGTCTTATTGAAGGCAATAGATCTAGGTCAATATCTAGGTCTGCATATATCTGTTCTTGATACCTTCCTGTCCTTATGTCCGTGTGAGCCTTACCTGCTGTGTTGGGGCTTGTAGAGGGTTCCCCACAGAGCTTCATTACTATGAAGTCATTCTCATGGAGAATCTTGTAAGTTCTAGCGAGTATCTTGGTGTTTTTCCGCAACCATAGTATCTTTGGTATCACCAAAGTCGGGTCGAGCGGTAGAAAAACCTCGTAGTCGCTTGCCGACTGACTTCTCTCGACGATTTCTCCTAATTCGGCTTGTGCCCTTTTATCGTCATACATTATCTCAGGGTAGAGAGGGGCTCCTTCTCGATTTACGGGCACGATTGTGCCGCTTGTGGCATCAACGCATATGGCAGCTAATTCCCTCCGACTCTGCAACTTGTTTACTGTCGAAACTACGCTATGCCAAAGTTTCGTGGCGTCTCTTTGAACCCAGTAGGTTTGAGGGGTCTTCAAAAGGTCGGAGACGTCAGTCTCTGCAAACTCCAGAATCTTTCCGTAATCATTCAATACGACAGCTTTTATGCTTGTAGTCCCGACATCAATCCCTAAGAATCTCACGAATGTCCCTCGCGAAGCCAGGTTTTTTTGAGTATATGTGAGGCCAATGTTCAAGCGCCAATCTTAGTTCTTCGTGATCTCTCGAATACTCTTCCAAGGACACATTTTTCATTACCGCGTCTATTGCCTGCTTCATCGCTTTCGCCCCGGATCTGGTTCCTTTTGGATGGCCATGAATACCGCCACCTGCGTTTATCACGATATCTTTGCCTAGAACATTAATGTTCTCTGGAACTAGACGTGGGTGAATTCCTCCTGATGCCACTGGAAACACTTTTTTCAATCCGTGCCAATCTGATAGTAGGAATGAATTCACTTCCTTCACTTCTTCTACTTCCTCCTTCAGCCCCATCTTTCCAGCAGCTGTCCCTGTATGCAGCTGGTCCCCACCAGCAAGCCTAACGAGCTTTGCAACGACTTTCATGCTGATGCCGTGTTTCGGATTGCGAGTGAAGGCTCCGTGCATAGCTCTATGGACATGGATTGGGACTTTTATGGACGGATCTTCTGCGAGAACCCTGAGAGAAGAAAAACCGGTTAATATGACGTCCACCATTATGCAATTGGCTCCCTGTTCCACGGCTAGATCCGCTAACCTCAGCATTCTGTCAATCTTAGAGCTTATATTCAGGGCATACATGGGTCTTCTTCCAGTCTCTTCTTTTGCCTTGTCAAGTTCCTCCATTACCTTGACTAATCTTTCTTCAAGAGGGCAGAATCTCTGACTGGCCAAGGTTTCGTCATCCTTTATAAGATCAACTCCACCCAACGAAGCCTCATAGGCAACCTTGGACATCTCTTCAGGTGTTAATCCAACTTTAGGCTTCACAATAGTTCCAAGATGGGGGCGGCCCGACTCAACGGTCCCAACTATCTTTCTAATACCTTGAATTCCGAATTTGGGCCCTGAAAAGACTCTTGCAAAGGTTTTTGGGAAATCTACATCGAGAAGACGAACATTTCTTAGACTTCCCAAACCAAACAAGTTTCCGGCTATCATACTTAAGAGGTTGGGGATTCCACCGATTTCCGGATCAAAGAGGGCTGTCGGGAAAGCTATCTTGATTATACCGGTTCCACCCTTATCATACTTGAAAACCTTTGCAGGTAAGGTTTTTTTTATTCTCTCTGTAGACGTCGTGACCTCCGTCCATGTTCCAATCGACTCTTCAATTGCTATCTGCTCTCCTGCCTTAACAGTCGACGGAAAATCTGTCTCCACATAGTATGTTGCGATAAGGTTCTTGTCTGGATCAATCTTGTCTGGCGGGGCGTAGAATATATCATTGACCTCTACTCCGTCTATCATTTTCATGGTGTATGCACCCACCTTCCCATTCACAGAAGCAGGTTTTAATCTTTTCCATTTTAGAGTTTCTGGTCTGTGAACGGCATCTTGCCAGTCTCCGCGGATGCAGCCTTTCCGAAAGGGAAGAAAATTCCCGAGCTGTGAGAAGGTAAGGATCTTTGCATTGAGTGGAAGTCGGGAACTAGCGGGATAGATTCCTTGTCGTCTGATAATGGAGACAAGTACCTTCCAGAAGTCGAAGGATGCGCACTGATGAGAAATGAGGCTGCTCTATTTCCAGATGCCTGAACGAATCGAAAGGTCGCAGACAAATTCACGGAAGCTGTAAAAAGGGGGTGTAGACGGATAAGCTACTTGTTTAATTTTGATGGCTGGAGGATCGCCATGCTGGGAACCTTCCGATTAGATTGTGAGTTCCCCTTGTATTCGAGTTCCATCATTCTGCTTATGAGTGGAAGCTCAATCTTTGGCTGGCCATAGCAATAGACACATCCATTTGGGCACTGGTAATACCAGCCGATGTCAATACTCGTTGTACATCTGCATAATGGCCTTTGTCCAAGAGGCTTTTCAAGACTGCATTTCTCTCCCTTTGGATGGAGGTTAGAAAGAAGCGTTCCGTCGATGCAGCCGGCTGCGGGGAAAAAGGGCTGTGTGCAGCATCCTTTTATGTCAATGGCGAGACGCTTCTCCCAAGTTCTAAGCTTCCTGGCTTGCTTCTTCTTGATTGAGTCGTTTGGCTCCAATTCTGCAAAACCGAGTGCTTCAAGTCTCCTTCTCACTTTGCTATAAGCGCTCATCCATGAGACAGTGAATCTTGTAATTCCATTATCAATGGATCCTTCAGCAACTCGTGGAAATAGATGAAAATTGCTTATGGCCATACCACTTTCATGAACGATGTTGATAATGGGGTCAAACCTCACACTGATTCGCCTTGGAGTCCCGACCAAATCGACAACCTTGGGAAGAAAGCTTATTGTCTCTTCGAAAGGCCGAATATTTGGTTCCAAGAAATGAGACCCAAGACCGGTAATGCTTATGTGTAAATAGAGTTGATCATATTCCTGAAGGCGTTTCAGCAGCCTACGACATTTGTGTGAATGAAGTAACTGGGGTTTTTTTGTCCATATAACAATTGTGTGGACCCTTCTTGGCGGGTATTTGTCCAGCGCTTCTAGGAAACGGTCTGGAAAGCAAAGAAATTCCACCCTACGGCTTGCTGACAAAACAAGCTTTTTCATTGAATGAACCCCAGTGCGTTTATCATAATACTTGTTCACTAATTCGTCTGATGAAACACAGGAGCGATATGAGATATATGCATATTCCTTTTGCTGCTACTCAGATACTGTCAAGGTTCGCATCATTGAGAGGTTGCACAGTACCATGAAGTCGACCCGCAACCCGTTTCATGGCACAATTTGTCCAATGTGTTACCCACAGCATAATTGGATCCTTAATAGGATCGGAATTAATGTTTATCCTATTTGCTGCAAACCGATTAAATTCTGTTCCATTTGCTATTAGCACGTTTTGAAATAATACAATAAGGCAATTTCTGCGACATTTCTGTCAATACGTTTTTAAGAAGACATAAGCATAGATTGGCCAGACGGACCAGATATGCACATAAAGCGAATCTAGATGGTTCGAAAGACCCCAAGTGAGAGCGTGCGGATCCTGGCTCTAGTAAAATACGTATTGAAAAGAATAGCCACTGGACTAGTAACCTTCTTCTTTGTGATAGTCTTGAACTTTTTCATTTTTTGGGTCATGCCCGGTAATCCTGTCCAAATATACATACACAATACTCATTGGAATGAAGAGCAGATAGCCCATCTTATGAGAGTACTGGGATTAGATAGGCCGTGGTATTTGCTGTTCTTCAGCTATCTGGTAAATGTATTCACACTTAATTTCGGAACGTCATTCACGCACTTCAGGCCCGTCTCAAGTATGTTGCTCGAAGCACTACCCTACACAATGCTGCTGCTTATCCCTGCGACAATAGGCTCGATTTTTCTGGGAATGAAGCTAGGTGCAAAATCGGCGTGGAATTATGGAAAAAAGTCAGACCTATCGACTCTAATTGTATCCTTGGTATTCTATTCAATGCCCGTATTCTGGCTCGGAATGTTCATGATACTGATTTTCGGTTTCTATTTCAGACTGTTTCCAATAGCCGGCGTCATGAGCGCACAGTGGTTGTGGGTAGATCCGTTATCGAACCCATTGGTTTTTGTGTTGGATATTGTTTGGCACATGGTCCTGCCGTTAATGACTTTAATATTGTACCTATTTGGCGGCTACTACCTCATCATGAGGAACACGATGCTTGACACCCTGACCCAGGACTATATAGTTACTGCGAAAGCAAAGGGGGCAAGCGATAATGCAATTATGTACAAACACGCCCAAAAGAACGCTATGCTGCCGATGATAACCGTTGTTGTTTTGGCGTTTGCCACTATATTTAGTGGTGCCGTTCTTACGGAGACGATTTTTTCATGGCCAGGTATGGGTAAGTTGATGTACACTGCCGCATTGGAGCAAGATTATCCTGTTTTATGGGGCACATTTAGTATGTTGGCTATGTTGGTGGTTATTGCAAACATCGTAGCAGATATCCTATACGCGTACCTGGATCCTAGAATAAGATACTAAGAAACGATTGTCGCGCTTTACAGCGCCCGATTGTGTCGTTGTTGCGTCCTTGGAACCCCTCAGTCTTCAACACATCTTTGAACGTAATGTTATCGATCTTGTACTTCAAAAATAGAATTTGTTCTGTCCGTTGCAAAAAGAGCAAATTTCGCTCTATTTGCCATAACCAAGTTTCAAAATAATACAATAAGAATAATCTTTGTACTATTTCTATCAACATGTTTTTAAGTAAATTTACACCTAGAATATGGACATAAACCCGATGTGTCGATAGAACAGGATCTAGATCTTTAGAGAAGCCTTAAGCGAGGGTGCGCTGATCATGGGCTTAGGAAAATACGTATTGAAGAGAGTGGGTACCGGGCTAGTAACCTTCTTTTTTGTGATAGTCTTAAACTTTTTCATCTTTTGGATCATGCCCGGTGATCCAGTAGCGCTACTCGTTTACGGAATACCTGGCATGACCCCAGAGCAGATAGAGCGCCTCATTCACGTGCTAGGATTGGATAGACCATGGTATATGCTGTTTCTTAGCTATCTGGTGAATATATTCACTTTCAATTTCGGAGTCTCGTTCTCACAATTCAGACCGGTCTCAAGCATTCTGTTAGAGGCTTTGCCGTACACAATACTTCTACTTGTTCCTGCAACAATAGGATCAGTGTTTGTTGGAATGAAGCTTGGCGTGAAGTCAGCATGGAACTATGGAAAGAAATCAGACCTATCAACCTTAATTACATCTCTGGTATTCTATTCTATGCCAATATTCTGGCTCGGAATGTTCATGATACTTATCTTTGGTTTTTACCTCAGACTGTTCCCGATAGCTGGCGTTATGAGTTCATTCTGGCTATGGGTAGATCCGCTATCCAATCCACTAGTTTTCGTACTAGACATTCTATGGCACATGTTCCTGCCCTGTCTAACCCTGATACTGTTCTTGTTCGGTGGTTATTACCTCATCATGAGGAACACGATGCTCGACACCCTGACCCAGGACTATATAGTCACAGCGAAGGCGAAAGGTGCAAGCGACAGAGCGGTAATGTACAAACACGCCCAGAAGAACGCTATGCTGCCGATGATAACGGTCATTGTTCTGGCTTTCGCCACGATATTTAGTGGTGCCGTCCTTACGGAGACGATTTTTTCATGGCCCGGTATGGGTAGGTTGATGTACACTGCCGCAATGGCGCAGGACTATCCCGTTCTGTGGGGTACCTTCAGTATCCTAGCCATGCTAGTAGTGTTCGCAAACATTCTTGCCGACATATTGTACGGATACCTTGATCCAAGGATAAAATATTGAGAGAGCTAAAGGAGTGCGATTGATAATGGAAGAAGCCGAATATAAAGTCAAAGCTAAGGCCAAATCCAAAGAAATGCAAAGAACAAGGGTAGGGTTACGTAGTTCACTGAGGAAATATAGAATTCGCATTTCGAGATTTTGGAGACTCTACAGGCAGAGTAAAATGGGAGTGATAGGACTGGTACTGCTTGTGACATTCGTAGTTGTAGCAATCTTTGCGCCTTATATAGCACCCTATACCCCTAATGACTTCTTCGTTGGAACGTCACTGGAGTCCCCAAGCTTCCAACACCTTCTCGGATGTGATGAAATAGGCAGAGATATACTTTCTCTACTAATCTATGGTACAAGAATATCTCTTACTGTAGGTCTGCTGGCATCACTTGGCACAGTCCTCATTGGAACCCTTGTTGGATTGGTGGCAGGATACTCGGGAGGGAGAGTAGACGAAGCTCTTATGAGGATAACTGATGTAATCCTCATGCTGCCCGGAATTCCGCTGCTGATTGTCTTCGCTGCTATGCTTGGTGCAAGTTTGATGAACATTATAACCATCATTGTGATACTCACCTGGGCACCGACGGCAAGGGTCATCCGAGCTCAGGTTCTCTCGATGAAGGAACGGCCTTTTATAGAAGCTGCAAGAGCGGTTGGAGGCAGTGACAGACACGTAATAGTTCATCATATACTGCCCAATGTCCTGCCTTTGGTATTCACCTATATGATTCTGAATATTCCGGTGGCAATAGTCACTGAGGCTTCCTTGAGTTTCTTGGGTCTCGGTGACGTGAGCGCTGCAAGCTGGGGAATGATGCTAAACTTCGCATTTAACGCAGGAGCAATCGATAGGTGGTATTACATAATACCTCCTGGAGCTCTCATCACGGTACTGGCGTTCGTGTTTGCGCTAATAGGCCATGCAATGGACGAGGTAATAAATCCGAGACTCAGACAAAGATAGAAGAAAAGACCGAGCCAAATTCGCTGCAAAAGGCAAGAACAACGCATCTATCCTTCTTCTTTTTGCCAAGAAGGCGATATTTGACTCTTGCTGTACGACGGTTGAAAACCGACTCAGGTATCAGTGGAAGCAGGTTCTCTGATGGTCTAGGATGCCGGTAGCCATGGTGGTATCAAGAGTATTGGCGAAAACAGCATGGCCAAGACCAGTATCAAGAAAGAGACTGAAGGAACAGTTATGTTATCATCGATGGGGGGAAATTCGAAATGCTCAATAACAGATACAGCTGCTCCGGCCAACATGCCAGCTATACCTAATACTGCACCCACAGGAATCGAAAAGGCAGCCATGGCTAAATTCCCCCACCACGATTTCGTCCTTTTCTTATAAATAGTATTTCTCACAAGTCCTGTAAACGCATCACCAACGGCCATGAAAAGCACAGGCAATACACCAAACCAGAAGTTCCCTCCAGAGACGATCCAGCCAAGAGTCAAGATAGTACCCCACATCAGGCAGAATGTTACTTCATAGGCATTGTCTTCGGTTTGAAACCAGTACATTAGTCTACCCGTCCTGTGGGGGGCGTAAGTAAGGACCGCCAGTAGCATTGACATAATAAACGGAAGAATCGGTGTTCTAAATATAAGAGGAACCAGAGCAGCTACCACTCCTCCGACCAGAATATGTATGGTCTTTCGGTTATAATAGACTGCAACGTTGTGCTCGTAGCCTCTCCGGTCTGTCATATAATTGTACAAACTCCTTGTAAGAATTGTTACCACAAATAAGACCCAAGCAAGAAGCAAAGCAGTTGCTAGCAATTCCCCTGTTGATATCATGACTACTGTTTTCTGACAATGTACGATAAAAGGCTTGCTTTGATACTGCCAAGAATAATCAGTGACCGTACAAGTTATAAAGAATTTTGCCTTTCATTAAGGTGCGATGCATTTCAGAAGACGATAGGTAGGATTAGATCACCAACAGAGTAAGTAAGCTCAAACATGGCAAGGAAGGAGTAGAAGTGAAGAAGATCTTGAATTTGCCAGAAACGGTGTACGATGAAATTGAAAAAACAGTCAAAAGAATGCTAGATAGAGATGAAGCAGATCCAAGAGTTATAGATTCGACGAGAGTCAACAGGTTAGCGGAGGAGCAAAAGGACAAAGGAGAGTTTTTCGCGAATTTTTATTCATTACTGGTCTTTAACATTGCCGATCGAACAACCCTCGATGAGGCCAAAGCCTGGGTTGAATTCGTTGAGGAGCTGGCAGCGGAACAAGCAAAGGGCCAGGAAAAGCCAGAGGAATTCTTAGGTAACTTCTATTCGCTTATAGTTGAATTCATTGCCATGAGCGAAAGCATGGATAAGGAACTCATTGACTCTTGGATGGATTTCGTAGAAGAAAGCGTAGAGAAACGATCAAAGAATCAGAAGGATCCCGAAGAGTTCATGCAGAACTTCTACAATATGGTCCTCACAAAACTGGTGGAAATCAGGAAAATCAGGTTCAGTAGCGAGTTCATCACAGAGAATTTCATTGAGGATGAAACGCCTGAGGACGAGTAACAGTTTTAACAAATTTCGTTTCGAATGTGCCTTGAGGTCGATCTTCAGGAATCGTAGTTTTGATGTTTCCCACTGATTGACTGATTTTGGAGAAATGTTTAAGTAGGGCAAGAATCCGTATTGCTTGTTTGCTAATGATTGGCAGCTGATCTGGCCTTTGTTGATTAAGTCCATCTGGTTATTAACTGTGGAGCCACAAAAAATGGTCGAATTAGCGTTCCAGCGCGTGATGGATTTGCCCGTAGTTGAGGGGTTTTTGGAGCTCTCGCTCGAAGACTTGGAAGAAGTCAAGAATTGTCTCAGTCTTTATGGTATTAAGAAGGCGGTGGTATTCTTCTGGGAGGATGAGGATCAAGGCAGAATATGCTTTGTACCTTTAGAAAAGCAGAAGCTGATTCTGTACACTGCTGATCTCAAGCAAGAATTCATTGATGATGCCAAGTCGCTTCTTAAGCTAGCAAACAAACCTAGATGGGAGATTGACGACCTAACTCTGATAAACACAGCCAAAAGAGAATTTGGCACCTCAAGGAACTTTGGTTACATAGAGCGTCTTGTACTGGTTGCAAGAGACATGCTTCGATATGGAGATGAAGTCTATGATAATCGTAAGTTAAGGAGTAGAAACCGGATTGAATAAGAAACTTGTGAAGTTCAAGATACTCTTAAGGCACAACTGGTTTGCCATAGCAATTATCGCATTATGGTTCGTAGTAAATTTCTTTGTATTCTACATATGGACCGGGTTTAACCTAGCTGAGGCTTTGTTAATCACGTTTTACTTCGTAGAAATGCAGACCTATTACGGCAGTTTCTATTTGGTGCTGAGTGGTTTTGTCGTATTTGGAATCCTTTTTTCGTTTATCACAACCGAGCTTTATCGGAAGTATAATCCCAAGGAGACCTGCCTCATTCTTGCTCGAGCTATGAACGACCACATCATAATAGTTGGATGTTCACATCTTGGCCAGAGAATCAGAGAATTTCTGGTTGAAAATAGCAAGAAGTATGTAGTAGTCGAAGAAGATGAGGAACTAGTTTCAGACCTGATTGAAGAGGAGGAGCCGATAGTCACGGGGAAGCTGGACACTGATCTTCTAAAAGACGCAAGGATCGAAAGAGCCAAACTGGTCTTCATTACAAAAAGAGATCTTGAGACTCAGATTGTAGCAGCAGGATTAATAAGAGACCTCAATAAGGAATGTCGGATTATTTGCCGTCTTTTTGATGATTCCATTGCCGATGTTATAGAAAAGACATATCAGTGTCAAGTAATATCGACATCAAGGTTTGCGGCCGAGTATATTCTTTCAGAGCACATATTAGATGACACCGGGACCCCAGTCGTTAAGAACATACTAATAATTGGATGTACAAACACAGCGCGCAGACTGATTAGGAAATTGAAAAATAGAAAAATCAAGTATACGTTAATTGAGAGAGACCGTGAAAAGGCTGAGGATCTCTTGGACAGGGAACCAGTAATCATTGGCGACGCCAAAGATGAGGTCACTCTGGAATTGGCTGGCACGAATGCTGTGGACATGGTAATGATTTTCATCGATACAGTGGATCAACTACTGGTAATCGCTGACAAGGTCAGGGAAATAAACAAAGAATGCAAATTGATTTGCCGGTTCTTTCACGAAGAAGTCGCAGAGATCCTGGAGAAACCGCCCTTTAATGCAAGAATCATTTCGACATCTTTGCATACCTTAGAAAAGATGATCAAAGAAGGAGTCTTTAACGGCCTTTAGAGAATCAAACGATGACCGATTTTGTCATTAGTAACCCAAGGAAGATCGCTTGAGACTATGACTTACTGGGTTCGGGACCTGCCAGTTTTTCCAAGTCCTTTATTTTTCCAAGACGACTACCGTCAAGAAGGAAGGCATCTGCATTTCTAACGCCTTCACTATCGGCCTGAAGTATCGGACCGAGTAGCTTAGGCTCCCTAAGATTTAGCGGTAGTCCTCCCAGTAGATGATTGAATGCAGGCAGTATTATTAGGTTTGGTCGTTTAGGCATTACACCGAATCTTTCTTGAAAGGTCTTCAACGGATTTTTGGTCCTAATACCCGCATACTTCAGATATCCGGTGACCAGTTTCCGGATATCTAATCTTCCTCTTATCCAAGCAGGTTCAATTGATCGAAAGCCGAGTATATCCCTGAACTGTATGGCAGGATGATTGTGGCCCATGATCAGGTAGTCTGCCCTGAAGAGCTCCGGAAAAGGCCAAGCATGGCCATGAATCAAGGCAACGGTCTCTTTCTCTTCGATAAGAGTTCCCTGAGACGGGTGTAGATAGACATCATCAGGGAGAGCCTTTGACACATCCCCGTCATGATTTCCAGGTACGATTGAGATTTTGGTGAGTTTGGTGAGCTTTTTCAGAAAGGAGCTTATGCGAAACTTGTGTGGGAAGATTGTGATTATCTGATGTTTTAGATCGCCCAAGACCACCAGTTGAGTAGGACTTACTTGCTCAATCAGATTCTCAAGTCTTTTCAAGATCTTGGGTGTCTGGTTTGGGATCTTTATGCCTAGTTCCGCCAGCCTAAATTCATATCCGAGATGGAGATCAGCCACACATAGAATAATTTCTCTTTTTGTCTTTATGGTCAAGGCAGGTGAGTTGATTATCGGTTGTATTCTCATGAAGCCCGCCAACAGCACTTCTTTTGAGACTGATAATGTGCTTCCACAGCGTCGGTCACTAAAAAGCTTGCTACTCCCATTAAATCTGTAATGAATAAAAGCTTTACTCGAGAAAAGATAGATCATTGGTTTATTAGTGATTAAGACACGGCCAACGGTATTTTGCAATAATTGTCTCTTTCTACTAACATGGGTCTAATTCTTTTTCCGATATTAAACATTCTTAACCATTCAATATCAGCCAAAAACAATCCTGCATACGCTCCAGCATTACAAGCTATTCCACATCTTTCACATATAGGTTTGATTTCACTTTCAAATGTGTTAGATACAACACAAGATTGCTTTCTTCTACCATTACTATCTAAGTTTATGAAAAACCATTTTGGGCAGTAACTAGTCCAATTCTCACTTCTAAATAGATTTAGCTGTTTTGATGTATTGGCAATAAAGTCCGGATATTTTTCCTTTGTCTCCAATAACTTATCTATGCTGTTATTTCTCTCTTTCCCATAGGGCAACCATAGTTTATCATCGTAAGAAAACGGAGTATGAAACTGAAATGTGATTGCTTGAGCAAAAGGATACCATTCATTAACAACTTGTGGAATAGATTTATGGTTCAATCTATTTATAGTCATATTAATCACCGATTTTATTTCTGGATGATCGATGATGTTTTGTTTTATTTTTCTATATGTTTTCACTCCTCTAATCGTGTTGTGAATTTCTTCTGTTCCATCTATTGAAACGAAATAACCTACTCCAAAATCAATCAAAGGTAAGGTTCCATTTGTTACTATAGAGACATTTCCCCACTTCATCTCATCTAAAATAGCTTCAATAACATCAGGTCTAAGAAGCGGTTCACCGCCAGTCAAGCTAATGGCGCATACTCCTTTTTGAATAATTTCTTTCCTTATTATGCCTCTCCATTCATTAGGACTTAATTCTTTACGTGAATTGTTATTTTGCCACCAATAACAATGCTTACATCTTAGATTGCAACGATTTGTGATATCAACAGACCCAAATATCGGAATTTTTCGATTCATTAACTTTGTTTGAATTATTTTACCAGCAATTTTTATAATAGTAATCATTTTTTTCATTTAAGAATCTCCGCAATAATTATTAAGATTCAGAAGTGTTTTCTTAAAACTAATTTCCAGAAAACAATCAGCAGACGATATGGAAAAACTTTCTGATAGCATAGGTAAATCGACTTATAATTGTTGTGTTTCAACTATGATCTCCTCAAAAAGAAGTCGATAATATTATAACCATCAGAAAATCAACAATTACCTGAATTTTCCTCAGGCAAGGAATATTAATCGTAATCTCACGTCCTGGAAATCTTGTTCTGTGGTATTCTAATGATTCAGTAGTCACAAACCTTTGACTCTTTTACAGTTAGGTGATCCATCCACGTTATTGGCATTCTGAAGTAAACTTTGATTTCTTAGTGAGTGATGGGATGAAGTACGATTTCCTGATCCACAGTCAACTATGCATTTATGTTTATTAGCGTCCAAAATTGTCAGCATATCATTCCATAAGCATCATTCAGTAAGTTCGGAAAGAACAGCCAGTAATTAGCTGTACATTTGATACTTTTATCTTGCATCTTTCTCCAGGTTATGAGTGATTAACGCTAAAAAAAGA
>JBHLPL010000039.1:0-16296 GCA_048939465.1 Promethearchaeota archaeon
TAAAAGATGAGGATGAACTACGATGCATTAGACAATCGGCAATGTGGGCGAATTTGGCACATCAGATATTGCAGGAGAAAACAGTGGCAGGAGCTAACGAGGTAGAGGTATCATTATCTGCTTCTATGGAAGCCTCGGTTGCTATGGGAAAAGCTCTTGGACTCTCTTATCGATTCTTTTCATTCAGGGGACTTCCAGTTCAAGCAGGATATCGCGGCCAAATTGGTACATACTCGGCTATCCCCCATGCAACCACTCGCTTTGCCACATTTAAACCGGGAGACACACTTGTTACAGGCGCATCCGCGAGTGTCGCAGGCTATTATGCTGAACTAGAAAGGACCATGTTCATGGGCCCGCCAAGTGAAAAACAGCAAAAATACTTTGACATAATGATCGAGGCACAAGATGAAGCATTTGATGCCTTTGCTCCAGGAAAACCTTGCTCTGTAGTGGATAACGCAACTCGGAAGGTTTTCAAAAAACATGATGTTCTACAATTGGCTCAGCATCACACTGGTCATGCTATTGGACTCGAAGGGCATGAGAAACCGTTTCTGGATCAGGGTATGGATGTGAAAATGGAGCCCGGTATGGTCTTTACAGTTGAGCCAGGAATCTACGATCGAGCAATTGGTGGATTTCGGCACTCTGACACTGTTATCATTACTGATGAAGGTATGGAAAGAGTGACTTACTATCCTCGCGATATCGACTATCTGACCATTGACTTAAGACGATGATTTCTTTCCACACGTCAGGGAATCTCACCGACATCAGTTTCTTGCAAGTTGGCGTTGACAACTTCGTCCCTGATAGCCTGTTGCTTTTCTCGGTCTCGAAAGAAAAAAGTGATTGCTAGGTTCATTTCTCTGCACTTATATCCACGAGAATGATCCTAAACTGGAGTGTTTTGCCAGCCATTGGATGTCTTCCCGCTTTTCCATAGGCCAGTTCTGGAGGCAGTGTAACTGTCTTCTCTTCACCTGTTTTCATGCCAACGATAGCATCGTTGAAACCTTTAATGACCTGTCCAGCGCCCAGAGTGACAGTCAGCGGTTTATAGTCGCGGCTCTTCTGATATATACCTGCCTTTATTGCTTCTTTTTCTAATGATGTATCAAAGACTTTGCCACCGGGGAATCTTCCAACATAGTGTACTCGAACTGTATCCCCATTCTTTGCTTCACTCACGGTAAACCTACTCCTTGAAGGGGTTCTTTTATATGAATGGCTCTTTTGTTTTATGTATCTTCTTATGAGGGAATATATATCAATTTAGCTTTCTTAAGAAGCACGACAAGATTTTTAATTCTCTTATGCGATAAGAAGCATCATCGGAAGGCTTTTTAGCAAGAGAATCTAGGTGGAATCTCCATGGATATGGGGAAAATAAATGAAGAATTCCCGACTGCTCGTCGCCTGGCATTCTTTCGAGCTTCTGCAATCTCTCTGCTCCCCCGTCGGACAATAGAGCTTATGCAGTCTCTTACAAAAGCTTGGAGAGTTGATCAGGATCCCGAGGCAATGAAACGCATCATGGAGTCTACAGATCCGTGTAGGGATGCTGGTGCTAAACTGATGGGGGCCAAGCAGGATGAAATTTCTTATACCTCAAGCACTACTGCGGGTGTCAATATTTTTGCCTCGAGTCTTCCATGGCAACCAGGAGACAATGTCGTCATCGCGGACTTGGAATACCCCGCAAATGTTATTCCTTGGTATAATCAGGCTCAACTTCACGGGCTGAAGATCAGAGTAGTCAAAAGCGAGAATGGACAGGTTCCTCTTGATAAGTACGAGGAAGCTATTGATCAGAACACCAAAGTTGTTGCTGTTAGTCATGTGCAATATTTATCTGGCTTTCGACACGATTTGAAAGCGCTTGCTCGGCTTGCTCATGCGAACGGAGCCTATTTATTTGTGGACGGGATTCAATCTTTGGGAGCTCTCAAGGTTAACGTCAAGGAGCTAGATGTGGATGCCTTTGCAGTCAGCGGATATAAGTGGCTTTGTGCCCCCATGGGTACTGGTCTTCTTTACATAAGAGAAGACTTGATCGATGAACTTTCACCGGTTCATGTAGGGATTGAAAGCATCCCTAAAGCATTGAAAGAAACGCTTTGGGAACGTATCATGATTGGTTTGCCACTGTTAGATGAAAAAGAATACAGCCTCTTCTGCCCAAGTGGTCGGCGATTTCAATATGGTATGCCAAATTTGGTCGGAGCTTCTGGGTTAGAAGCTAGCATTAAACTATTTCTAGAGCTGGGACCCGAAAAAGTTGAGAAGCACATCAATGATGTAACAACCTACCTTATGAACGGTCTAGAAAAGAAATCGGTTGATTTGATTACTCCTAAGCAGTGGGATATGCGAGCTGGCATCGTTACATTCAAGCATAATAAACCAATAAGAAGCGAAGATGAGGCTAAGGAATTGGAAAAAAGATTCGGAGAGAAAGGTGTATTATTGACTATTCGTGGCGGTTGCGTAAGGGTCGCTTGCCACCTATACAATACCAAAGACGATGCTGACAAACTCCTGAAGCTTTTGCCAGTGGGTTGAGGCAGCCTGAGGAATTTACCTACATTCAAGTGCCGGACTATAGGTTATAGATCACTTTTTTCTTGGGAGATGGATGGCGATTTTGCACACATCATCCCCCTTTAGCACGGTCTCCAAAACCTTGACTTCTACGGACTCCTGAAGAATTTCTTCCCATATGCCCTTATAGAATCCTGCACCACAGTAGCAATAGGTCGAAGATATCTTTTTAGATAATTTCAGCGAATCTCTGATTCTCGGGCAGTGACAGTAATACTGCCGCTTTTTTTCCGGATCTTTTTCATTCATATACTCAACTAGGAACCCACTCTTGGGTATTTTTGTAGCTATTATCGTATCTCCCTTCTTAACTCCTGCTAACCCCCACCCCTTGTTCACTATTTCTTCGATCATTTCCTTGTCTAACTTCAAGCTATCATCTAGAAACGATTCAAACTGTTCTTGAAGCATTTGGTGGACCACGCCAATATCTTTGGTTTCTTCATATCTCTCCTTTATTGCCCGTAAATCGGATTTGGGATACCGACATGCGCAGTTAGTCATTATCTCTATTCTTTTGCTCTCATCCACAAGAGTATCTAGCTTCTCCATAGCCTTTTTTGTCCAGTCGATTACTTCTTCTCGACTGGTCTCCTCGGAGATTCTTTCAGTATCTTTCATGATCTCTTTTCTAATCTCTTCTCCAGCTATTCTTCCAATACACTCTGAGAATCTGGTCAACCAGATTCTCTCGAAATCAGAACCTTCATGCATCTTTACCATCAGCGCTTTTTCTTGATTCGATAACCTGTTTCAGGTCTCTGAAACAGGTTATGTCCGACTCATCATCGTTCATTGGTGCTTCTTCGTTGTTTTTCTACATACTTTATCAGTAATAGTATTCCTTCCACGATCAGAAATACCCCGATTATGTAGGATATCAGCCATGGGAATGCTATTATTAGTATTCCGAATACTATTGCTAATATGGCAAGAATCGATTCTGATATGTTTATTTGACTAAGGGTTTTGCTCGTTTCACTCATTCACGCATCACCTCCAGACATTCTGATGGCACTTGTTAGTGGTACCTACCAACTAATCCCTTCAGCAGATGCGGATTTTGGGCTGAATTGCCCCTGAATGCCTACTCCTCTTCCTCTTCCTCTTCCTCTTCCTCTTCCTCTTCCTCTTCCTCTTCCTCTTCCTCTTCCTCTTCCTCTTCCTCTTCCATTTCCTCTTTTTTGCCTCTCTTAAAAAGTCCTTTCTTTAGTCCTCTTCCAGAGGATTTTGCCACTCCCCAGCCCTTTCTAAGGCCTTTTCCGACGCCTTCGCCCACTCTCTCGGCACCTTTTTCAAACTTTCCTTTATGTTTCTTCTTACTCTTTCCTTTTCCTTTCCCCATCTCAAAACCTCCCTGAAGTGGATCCATATTCAATCGTTTGTTTTGATGTATATGCCTAATTGAAATCTCCTTAAATAAGTAGTATTTGTCAGTATCGGTTGATACGTGATAACGGCAATTTTAAAAAGGACCTTGGCATTATCTTGTGCTGGAGTCAGACAAGGGGAGGATCGGGCTTGAAAAGAGTTAGTCTTGCTGTCCTTGCTGCCACAATAGGTTTTCTCATAGGTGGGGCCTTTTCATATTTTTATGAGGCAAGGTGGATGGGTGAGCTCCCCATAATAAACTATCCTTTTCGATATCTAGCATTACCGTTCTTTGCTGTTGGAATAATATTGGCAGTAACAACCGTGGTCTTGGAGATGTCATCAAGAGTCAAGTAGACCTCACGATCCTAAAACAAGGTGCCAAGCGTGATAATAAGAAAACTGACCATGAAAGATTACGATGCACTCATAGAACTCTGGGAAGATGCCGGACTTCCGTACAAACCAGAGGGACGTGATAGGCGGAATGATATCAAGAGCCAACTCAATCAGCCCAACACTCTGTACCTAGTAGCTGTGGTAGGTAATAGAATTGTCGGTTCTATATTGGGTACACATGATAGTCGAAAAGGTTGGATCAATAGGCTTGCCGTATCTCCTAGCCATCGTAGAAAGGGTATTGCAGCGAAATTGGTAAAAGAGGTAGAGGACCGATTCTCTGAGCTTGGAATCGACATAATGGCTTGCATGGTGGAAGACTGGAATACCGTGTCTTTGCAGGTATTTGAGAAACTAGGATATAGACAGCACCCAGACATAGTATACTTCTCCAAACGAAAGAACCCTGAGGTGTAGTAAGACTAGTATCCTTCATTAATAGCATTGATGGGGAATAGATCTTGAATTCGCCGGTTTCTGATGTTTTCGTTGTGGATTCGGTCAAGAACACCGAATATGAGAGGTATTTATACAGGTGTTTTGCTCCTATGCCGTTTAGAAGGTATAAGAAAAGACGTGAATACTTAAAAACTGCAGCAGAACGAGGTTTGAGAAAGAAGATATTGTTCTTCAAAGGGAAGGCGGTCGGACAGATAGAATATGCACCGGCAGAAGCCTCAGGCTATCCGATTTTTGGTGAGAGACTTGTTGTGATGAATTGTCTCTGGGTTTTGAGGAAGGCGAAGGGCAATCGGTTCGGGAGACTCCTAGTAGACGAGATGATTAAAGATAATAGAGATGCGAGTGGTTTTTCAACAATTGGCCTAGAGAATCACTGGAGTCCGTGGATGAAAAAGGAACACATGGAATTGTTTGATTTCAAGTCAATCGATTCTCTCCGGGTATTTCACAAAATGAAACGTATGAGCGAGTGCTTTAGGATTCACCTCATGTGGCTTCCCAACAAAGGCGGCGAATTACCTGTATGGAGCAAATCTAGGCTCCTGGCGGGGATAGACTTCTGTATGGCTCATCCTCTTTACCACCCGGAAGGCCTAAAGGCAGGAAAAGTCCTGCAAGAGTGCTGAACTCTTCATAATCTCTTTCTATGTTCTCACGAGGAGCACTTCGCGAGAATTGATGAAAGAAGCTTCTTCATGTCATTAGTTTTAACTGTGTACTTTCCGGCATAAGACAGCTCGTTTCAGAATAAGGAGGGATGAAAATTGGGAGTCACCCTTTAAAATCATTCTTGGTGTTGGTCCTCCCGTATTCTTTCTATCCGCCACATTCGGAGTTGCTTACTCTGCTATCAGTAATGTAAAATGCAAAAATAATGTAGAATGGAAAAATATTGACATGTTGGAGAGCAATGAGCACCATTCTGCCGCCTCGGGGGGATTTAGCCCTTGTGTAATGGTGTGCCATTCAGCCGATGAATATGAGGCCAGAAAGCCTCATATTGAGGAAGAACTTATAGCCTGCACGCAGTTACTGCGGAGAACCAAATTCTCCGGGAGGAAAATACCACAAAAAATGTTGTTCAAAACTCCGAATTAAAGGTGTAATGATATGAGTTCAAGATTGTTGGTGATAATTGCAACTGCCGAGAAGGATAAAGCATTAGCAGGGTTGATGTTTGCACGTAACGCAATCGAGAAGGCATGGATGAGCGATGTGAAAATTGTGTTCTTTGGCCCCTCTGAAAGGCTTATTGTTACTGACAAACACCTTTCAAATGAAGCAAGAGAGATAGCCAGTCTCGGAGAAGTCTTTGCCTGTAAAGCTATATCGGATAAAGAAGGTTTTTCAGATGATATAGAGACGCTCGGAGTAAAAGTTGAATTTGTTGGATCAAAAATATCAGATCTAGTTAAGCAGGGATATGTACCGATGGTTTGGTAGATTTGCAGAGATCAATTAGATATGCCGTGATTCACCCTCAACGCCTCTGATGGGCTCTTCTTGCGGAAAAGATAGAGCTGGATTCTTGTTATATGCCCGTCAATGAGACAGAATCATGTTCCAATGATTTGACAAACACACGTCTTCATGTTCCCAATTATGTTTTGCTTCTCCTCAGGTGTCCTAATTCTCCCTCACAGAGCTTTTCTATTGCGCAAGGTTTATATATAGCATTGTCATGGTAATAACGCCGTTATATTGATATTATGTTATAAGAATAAGTTGATGTGCCATGAAAAAACCAATCTTAGTTTGGGAAATAGTCGGAATGTTATTCATCATATTACTGGGATCATTTCTACATTTCGCATTTGAGCTATCGGGAGAATTCATACCGCTTGCTGCCATAGCTGCCGTTAATGAAAGCACTTTCGAGCACCTTAAATTAGGTTTCTGGCCGGCGCTGTTTTTCGCGTTGATCGAATATAATTTCATAAAAGATTCTGCCAACAACTTCTTGGTTGCGAAGTTTGTCTCAGCCAGCTTGATACCAGTCTCGATTATCGCTTTATTCTATCTTTACAGCACAATTCTTGGAACGGATCTTTTCATACTCGACATACTGATATTCATAATATCGGTAATAGTCGGTCAAATAGGGAGCTATAAGGTACTGGAATCGGATAAACTCGATTCGAAATGGACCAAGATGTCAATTGCGGGTTTAGCAATACTATTGATAATCTTTCCTCTGTTTACGTTCTATCCTCCTCAAATGTTTATCTTTCAAGATCCTATTAGCGGAGGATACGGAATCATCTAAGGAAAACCTATTGAGCAAAATGAAAAGTGACTTCTCTGCAGTAATTCTAGATTAAGAGTAGACAATGCAGTGGAAGTACTACATTCTTCGGAGATCGTCAGGTGGTATATGAATGAATGTCGAGACTGACTCGGTAAATGCCAGAGGCAGCAGGGTAGGAACACTATCTAATCTTGCAGTCTATCTGACAATCTTCATTGACATAACGGGCTTCGGGTTAATTATCCCCCTTACTCCCTTCTACGTGAAATCGTTTAATTACGGACCATTCGCCATCGGGATTCTGATAGGTTCTTTTGCTTTGATGCAGTTTATTTTCTCCCCTTTGCTGGGAAGAATATCGGACAGGGTAGGAAGAAGACCAGTTCTCCTCCTTAGCGTATTTGTCTCGTTCATAAGCTTTCTCATTTTCTCGTTTGCTGTGTCATACGTAATGCTGCTTACTTCGAGAATAATCAGTGGGATGGCAACAGAATACTCTATGGCTCAAGCATATATTGCCGATACGACCAGCCTGAAGGAAAGAGGAGCGAAATATGGCAGGCTTGGTTCCATGTTTGGGGCGGGTTTCATAGTCGGGCCTGCGATTGGAGGATTCCTATACCAGTATGGAGATTCAACGATCGGGAACGGGTTCTTAGTCGCCGGCCTTGGTGCAACATTGCTAACTCTGGTTAACCTTCTGTTTGTTTTTGCTTTCTTACCAGAAACACTCAAAAGACCTAATCCGGACGGGAGGGACGTTTCCTTCTCTGAGAGAAATCGTTTGACTGGCATATTGAAAGATCCAAAGAGCCAAGTAAAGAGCTACTTGAGCGACTTCTTTGTCGCACTAAAGAAACCATTGATAGGGTCGGTCCTATTTATTTTCTTTATTGATAGTCTTGCATTTTCAGCTATTCCGGTTGTAGTGCCACTCCTAGGAGAGGCATTCTTCACAATAAGTCCAAGAGATCTGGGGATTGTCTTCACTTATCTCGGCGTTATCTCAATAGTCTGGCAAGGATTGGTAATTGGAAGACTTGTCAATAGGTTGGGGGATGGCGTACTGTTAATTATCGGCCCCTCTCTGATGATGCTGGGGTTATTCCTCATGCCATTAATCCAGGATTTGGCGTTCTTTGTGGCCACAATAACCATGATATCAATTGGTAATGGGACGAACAACACCATTGTTCCTACCTTCATTTCAAGAAGATCCTCTCCCACGGAACAAGGTAAAATGCTGGGGATTGCCCAATCTTGGTCTGCCATTGGGCGGGTTCCTGGACCATTGATTGCAGGTGCTCTCTTCGGACTGTCAATAGTAACGCCGTTTCTCTTAGGTTCGGTTCTGTTGCTCTTCGCATCTGGCCTCGCTATATATGCCTGCAGAAGGGATAAGTGTATCAGCAAAGAGCAGCTACTGGCTTTTCCAACTGATTCCACCGATGTCAAATAAGAAGTCAAGGATGGCTTTAATACATGTGACGCTTAGGTCATAACTGGAGCAGACATTCACGATTTCTCCAACGCTTTTAATGCCATTTTCTTTCTATGCTTCATGCTATCGAAATCATTGCTGTGTTCAAAGAAGAAATCAAACGGATCCTTAACATCTTCTAATAACGGTTCTGAGTAAAAGAACTCGTACATTTTTTTGCCCTTATCCGTAATAGACAGAGTCTCTTTAGCTGACTTCTTGAAAAATCTATCGTCGATAAGTTTCTTGACTACTGAATCTATTCCTCTTTCTTCAAACAAGTATAGTCCAAAGTGGGAAAATTCAGAGTAAATCTCCTCACCCTTATTCATAGATTCTTCGAATCGATTATTCAGCAAATCAAGAGTAAATTCCACGTTTGGATTATCCGCGTACACGGAGAATACCCATTTCATAATATACTCTTCGAAGAATCTCTCATAGGGCATTTGAAAGCTCTCAAATTCTAACTCCTCTCCTGAGCCCTTTACAAATTCAAGAAAAATCTCGATTACCTCGCCAAAAATGAGTAAGCAGACTCCTATTGCGATTATTGGATCTAGATAGTAAAGGAATGTGTATCCTTTGATTGCTCCGAAGTCTGAAAACAAAGCACCGATTATAATGCTAACTGATATCATAATGTTGACTTTCGAGTCGATTGCGCTAGCTACCAAAGAGGAGTTTCTGTTCTTTTTCCCGACGAAGTTTTTGACTGCGCGTAAATAGATGTTTAGAAGAACGGAAACCATTGCAACAGCTATGATAATCAACGAGTTTGAAATAGGCTCAGGTCCAAATAATAGAGACCGAACCGAGTAGAACAGAATCGAACTTCCAGTAAATGACATCAAGCTAATCAGAGCAATGTTTACTGGTCTTTCCCGGTTGTATCTAATGCCTATACCGATCAAGACTATGGCTAATACATCAAGGAAATTCTCAAAACCATCTGCTAGTAACGAATCGGAACTGAAAGAACCAATAAAAATCTTAGAAAGGCTAATAATGAACAGAGCCATAAAGGAACGTACTAATACGCCTCGACTGTCAAGAACCTTGCTAAAAGTATTAACCTGATGATTGAGGGTTTCTTGCCAGATGCTTTCCAGTTTTTGACCTGCCTCGTTTAGCGCAACTGTATCCTTGCTGATATCCGCTAGGCGGAGCCCGCAAAGATGATATATGCTTGAAGATGCTGCTTCATCATCGAAGTAAACATTTGGCACAAAGATGTTAAACAACCCCCTTATCTTATTCTTCAGTTTTGAAAAGCCCAAGCGATTCTCAGGAGCGTTTTTCAGATATTTCATTGCTGCGAATTCGATTCTATTGATTGGGTATATCGTAATTTCTCTTCTGTGAAATGCAACAGCGACTATTCTAATGAGCGAAGGCATCGACACTAGAATAAGAGCTACAATTCCCACAAACGATATGAAATTGATTGTTGCATAGTCAGGATTAGCTACTTGTGTGGAAAAAAACAGATAGCAGTAAAAAGCTATAAGCGCGTACATAATCCAAGGATTGATCAAATTTCTGATAATTCTCTTCACATGAAAATGCTTGAACAGACTATTGATTGCCTTTCTCATATAGGGTGCGGCAAGAACTGTGCTTATGTAGGTTACCAAGAAACTCCAGGAATACAGCCCTGTTAGCGATATCTCAATTGAGGCTGAAGCTATGGAAACAACTACATAGGCGAGAAGGATTCTCTTATAGCTGAATATTTCGTCCATAATCGCCCCCCTAATTTCCTTGCCGGCCTCACCATTCTCGAGGATTATTCACAAACTGGAATCCTTCTGAACGATATTAAAGAAGTGTTCGCCAACCTTTTGCTCTTCAGTACATATTAATATATGGCTGATTAATGCCCTTTCGATTCTTATGGACACTCACGATTATTATGTCGTGAGGATCAGTATCGAGGAAACCCGAACTTCCTCAAAACTCCGTGCAGGGTTATGTCGCCTCTAGGCATTTTTAGAAGTATACCTGCAACAGGATCGGCGTTCTCAAACTCTTTCCAGTTATTCTTCAGATATGTCGCCGCTGCTAATGTCCCCTCGGCATGAGGGCCGGATACCAGAAAGAAATACCCCCCCTTGGATCGATAGTTAGGAACTCTTAGAATCATACTATACTCCCAGTCCCCAGAACTATCGTAGAGGATGTTTTCTATTTTATCACGAATAGCTGTTCTGGCAGGGTGTTTCTCCGTTTCTTCCTGTTCAACATACTCAAGGTAGGGCTGCCGCACTAGCTCAAGGATCCCCCTTGCCCGTAAATTGGCTAGCGGAGATCCGATCATGATGAGACTCTTGTCAACAATATCCAAGTCTCTGTCGTTATCTAGACTGTAATTGACGGGTTTCGAATAGACCTCGGCTATGATAGATGCGATTTGAGCACCTGCCTTAAGATCATCCCAAGATATCGTTTCATCGGGGCCATAATACTCTTCATATTTACCGTCCAGTCGCAACTTCTGAAAACGTGTATTATTCCGTGAGGAATCTTTTACTCTCCATAACGGAAGAGAAATAACTATGTTATCTTGCCTCTCCGCAACACTCCCAAAGACCTTACAAAATGTCCTGAATCTTTTTAAGTCCCTAATCTTGGAAATTCCCCAACCCAACGCAAAAGTAACTCCTGGAAATACGGCAATTTCTACTAATCCTAGTATGATATCAGTAACTTCCATGTCGTTTTCACCTCTCAGCTACCCAAGGGGGGTCTCAAGCCTTATTGATTGTATTCAGCGCAAGAATTCAGAGTTGTTGTCATTTCTTTCGGAGAAATATCATCGCGTCCCCGATAGGGAAAACTGTCTCCTCTCTGTCTCTGTGAATAGAATACAGTATTGTTCTATCGACAGCAAAATAGTTATCTATAATACTCGCAATTGTTGGCGGAATTCTTTCCAAAGGACAAGGTAGAGATAGACCGTGAGGATCTGGGAAGTCAGGGAGTAGAAAGGATCTTACAGGGAGCATCCCCATAACGGGTTTATCTGCATGTCTGTTAAACTCGTCGAGAGATATCGCTGTGCGGAAGTCTGAATCCCCCGGGCGTCGGTTCATGTTTACAAGATGGATGAAGTCACCGTGTCCATCCCAACTGCCTGCTGTTGGATCATTCCTGAACCCCTCTCCGATCACAGGAACCGCAATGGCGCAGTATCCGTTTGGATAAGAAATACTGTCAAATCCACGAAGAATGAGCTTTGCTTGTTCTTCGGAGACGTGTCCCAGAACTTGTATACATAATATCAAGTCTGCGAGCAACTGTTTGGGAGCATTCAAAAGAATGTCAATTCCCCCACAGACAACTCGGCTTTTGATTCGCATTAGTTTCTGAGCAGCTGCTTGAGCTAATCTAATACGTGAGCAATCAGGATCAATTCCGATCAACAAGCAATTTTTTTTCCCCTGCTGATCAAATAACTGAAAATAGGCACCAGTACCACAACCGAAATCAATGGCTATTTGCCAGTTCCGATTTAATAGCTGGGAAACAATGGATATTTCTCGAGTTAGTTTGTCGGGATCCTGTTTTCGCAGCTTTGTGGTAGTGCTCTCGTCTGTAACAGGGTAAATATATTCATGAGGTGTTTCTTCATCGCTGGACGCAGCTATGTCGAGATACTTCTTCCACCCTTCTTTCAAGTTGATTGGCATCCCCAATAGCGTTGAATATAATTGGAGACAGTGAATGATTCTTATTCTTCTTCCTCGGCAGTTATTGCAGCTCCTATCATAGATGGAACCAGCACTGCTAGAAAGGCAACTACTATCGCGATGGCTTGGTCGGTAACTGTTGGGCCAAGAAGAGTCAGTATGGCGGTAAATGATAGAATCGGATCAGATGTGCTTATGAAATTCAATATCCATGGGAATATGAACAGGAATATCATGTAGCCTATCGTGATTCCCAAGGCACCTGAATATTTCCTTGAGACTAGCCCTCCGATTAAGCCTCCCGCTGCCAGAGCAATTATTGTAGCGTAAGTTCCGCCCAATAACAGGGGAAAAGCTCCAAGCTGAGCAATGGAGATAGAGCTAACCAAAGTCAAGATGGCGTTTGCTCCCAGCCCAATTATCGCCTGTAGATCTGCAACGGTACCGCCCAGTCCCACGAAGTAGGTAATTGCCCAGGCCGCTACCAGACAGAAGAAGAACCCTAAAGCATTCCTTGCAGCCGACATATCAATCTCTCCATAATCCTTTTTTTAAAGAAATAGTAAAACAAGTTATTTAAGACTTTGGTGTTTTGGTTCATCCATTGTTTTTCTACGACGCTACTAGAATCACGCCAACAGCCAATAGAATCAGAAGTATTGACGCCTCAGCAGTCGCTCTGGGATGTGCCAGAGTTGTCCCTGGTTCACTGAATGACTGCCCTCTCATCTTCCTTTTTTGCATTCTAGCGATAGATTTATATATATGTATCTATCTATATACGTTGTCTGTCGAGGTATATAGGTAAGCTTTATATCATACCTTTCGATGATAAGAACGCAAAGAAACAAACACATGGCGGATATCCAGAATGTCTGAAAAGAAAACCACAGAGGCTTGGGAAAGCGATGTAAGAAGAGGACTGTTGGAATTGGTGGTTCTATCGATAATAAAAGAAGGAAACGCCACGTTCGGATACGCTATATCCCAAGCTATTCGGGAACGTACTGCTGACAAACTCATACTCAGAGATGGAACACTCTATCCTCTACTACGCCGATTAGTGGAGCAGAAATTGGTCAGTGACCGGTGGGATGTCAGTGGAGATCGTCCCAGGAAGTATTATAGCATCACTCGCGCTGGCGAAGAACGGTTAAAGGCGATGCTGATCTTCTGGAATGATCTGGTGGACGCTCTGAATCCTCTGTTCCAAGAGATAATTGTCGATCTGATGAACAACTATGACGAGAAGAAGGGTCAATTTTGCTCTCGCTGTGGGTTCCGTATATCCCCCGGAGCTTCATTCTGCGCATCTTGTGGTGTCAGGATAAGAGAAGTGGAGACGGATGAAGATGAGTAAATTTAATGATAGGCACACGAGTGAGGAAAAAGAAGCAAAATTACCGGCTGCTAGAGAAGAAACCTCTGCTAAGCAAATCATAGAAGATTATCTGAAACAGGTAAGAAGGAGGTTGTCTCCATCGGTGGCGGAAGACATCATACCTGAGCTCCGATCCCACCTACTGGAACAGGCTAGTCAGCCGACAGGCGAATTAACCTCTGCTTCGGCCTGGGATGCTGTAGTGAAAATGGGCAGTCCCGATCTGTTAGCCCATGAGTTCCAAACTGAGAGTGAAAAGGGTATAACACGGAAGGCCTCTTTGGGTTTTATGGCGTCTCTGACTACTGAAAACAGAACTCTGTTTTGGCGAATTATACCACTGATTGTATTCGCCGATCTCGTAGCCATAGCACTTCTAACCACATTCACTTTGACTGGATCAATAGCTGTTCTGGATTATATTGGAGCTATGGTTGGAGTTCAGATTTGGATCCTGATGGGGATAGGAATCACCTATTTTGTGTTACTGTACTTCTCGTATCCCAGTGGAACTAGTCTGGAAGCAATAATACACGATATGATTGACAACTTCCGCAACTTCTTCGAGAGAAAAGAACCCAAGGAACCACGAATTGCCAGGACACAACGCAAGGTAACTCGACGAGTACAGAAGTTTGAGAAACTCACCAGTCCGACCCGTCTAGGAGGTCTTGCAGTCTTGAATGGTGTCGGAGGAGTAGCTCTATTAATCGTAGCCTTTGCACTTGTATCACTCGTACCGACATATCCTACACCAGATCTGGAATTCCTCCAGTTTGTGGCCATAATACTGTTTAGTCGCGCCGCACTCACTGGTATACGAGCAGCAATAGGAAGTGAATCTCTGGGATTAGCCCGTGTACTGACAAGCATTGATGCCCTTTACGCTATTGTCGGAATATATTTCCTAGTGCAGTTGTTCTATGGTCCGCTCTCATTTCCAGTCATATATGGGTCTTTCGCGGACGGAGATTTCACTCTGTTTCACTGGAAACCCTACGTACTGCCTTTTGCATGGATAGTACCCATTGTGATGGCGGTAATCTTAGCAGTAATGGTTTACGAAATTGTAGAGGCGAACACTTACTTGCAGAGACCCCCCGTTCCTGAGCAACAGAGAATTAGTCAAGAACAGCCGACTGCCACACCGTCGGAGATCTCCTAGATGGTAGTTCAGGCAATATCGCCTACGAACTACCATTCTTTAACCAAATGATGGCGCTTCGAGGTGAATCATATGCAAAGAATGTCGGAAAAGATCCGAGATTGCGATTGTGAATGGGAGAGAGTATACCCTGGTGTGTGGGTCTTGGTCTCCGAGTGCCGTAAATGCCGGGCACAGAGAAGAATCCAAATGCAATTCAATGTCAAAGAGATGGAAGAAGAAAAGATGAGAAGTATAAGAAGAGGCCAAGAGCGATAAGAATTGGAGAAATGAAGAGGTGTATCGAGAATACAGGCTGAGAAAACAAAGCTGGTGAATTAAATGAAGCAAAACGTGATCCAAACAATTCAACTAACCAAGAAGTTTGATGATCTGACAGCCGTAGACAGTATAGATATTCACGTGAAAAAAGGTGAACTTGTTTCACTCATAGGACCAAACGGTGCTGGGAAAACAACAACTATCTCCATGTTGAGCACGATTCTCAAGCCCACCAGCGGAGATGCCTTTGTTGGCGGGTACAGTATAATAGATGAGCCTGAAGGAGTTAGGAAGCAGATCGGAGTTGTTCCCCAACAAGTCATCATGTATGATTATCTCTCTCCCAAAGAGAACTGTGAGTTTTTTGCAGGAATGTACGGTCTTCCGAGAAGCGAAATTCAGCTAAGAATCAGAGCCCTCTTCGAATTACTTGGTTTGGAAGGAAAAGCAAACACCAGAACTTCCAAACTAAGCGGGGGGTTGAAAAGGAGATTGAATCTGGCAATGGGCTTGGTGATGGACCCAGAAATCATTTTCCTTGACGAACCATCGGCGGGGCTTGATCCGCAAGCTGCACATCTTACCTGGGATTTTATTAGGGGTCTGAGAGATCAGGGCAAAACCATTATATTAACTACTCACAACATGCACGAAGTCGAAGAACTCAGTGATCGAGTGTATATAATCGATAACGGAAGTATTATTGCACATGGCACACCACAGGCCCTTCGGGCAAATGTAGGCGAGGGGGAAGTATTTGATCTGAAATTCAAGGATGATATTGATCTAGACAAGTTGAAGAAAGAAATTGAAGAACTGGGATCGTTTATTTCCAGAGTCAAGATCTTGGGTAAGGATAGAGTGGTTGTTTCGGCAACTGGAGGCGTCAAAAGACTTCTCGAAATCGAGAAACTTCTTCCAAATAAACTGGAATCGCTTGAGAATCTAAACATACGGGGTAATAGCCTCGAAGATGTATTCCTAGTCCTAACTGGGAGGGAACTAAGGGAGTGAGTGCAAAATGAGAGAGATTTTGAGTTTAGTCCTAAAGAACATAAAATTCCGGTTCAGGGAACCTCAGCAATTCATATTCATATTCGGATTTCCAATAATGTTCGTCTTTGTCTTCTGGTTCATGTTCAGTCAAATGATGATCGGAACTCATACCCAATTTGATCTATTCATTTGGGGACTTCTTGGATTCAGTACTGCGTTTGCAACTCAGTCCGC
>JBHLPL010000122.1:0-5061 GCA_048939465.1 Promethearchaeota archaeon
TTAATCTACTGAACGCCAAAGTGATCTGTTCACCACCCTTTTCGTCTATGGCCAGAAGCGCGTTGACAATCCTTTTTATGGTTCGAGTACCTGGTGACTTACGCCGGCCGCTTTCATAATCACTTATAACAGAAGGGGAAACACCAAAGAAGTCAGCCAAGGCTATTTGAGGAATATGGAACAACTCCCTCCATTTTCGGATAGTCTTGTAGGGCTTGCTTGAGAGAGCTATTTCTCCCGCTATCCGCCTAGCAAGGCGTTCTTTGGTAGAACGCGGTATGTTCATATCTCAAATTCTCTCGAAGGTTGTTTATAAGTTTTAGACATTAGAAGCAGGACGAAGATGATTCATGGTGTATAAGTCCATATGCCGATAGAGTTAAAAACAAGGTTTTTGTTGCTATAGTATGACTCGACTAGCTCGTGGGCGGGTGGTCTAGCTTGGCTATAGGTTAAGAACCGGCCAAGATTCCGGTTTCGGGAACCGGAGAAACACTACGCACCGTAGTGTTTCGGATGTCATGGGTTCGAATCCTGAGACAGTTCGTATAGGGCGAAAATCCCATCCCGCCCACATCAACCATTTTCAGGCCGTGGATGATTTGTTGATTATTCCTCTTGCCGCAATAATTCCCGTTGCAGCAGCCGTTACAAGGCCCCTGGACAAACCTACGCCGTCCCCAGCCACGAACAAGTTTTCAGTGGTCGTTTCTAGATCCGGATTCGTGTAAAGTCGAAGAGCAGAGAATTTTATTTCTGGAGCATATAACAGCGTTGAGGAACTAGCTACACCAGGCACGACCGAGTCCAGCTTGTCCAAACCTTCTATAATATCCGTCAGGATACGGTGTGGCAAAGCCATGGCAATATCGCCGGGTGTTACAGACTTTAACGTAGGTCTTACATTACTTCTGGAGATCCTATCCCATGTAGATCTATTTCCGTGTCTGAGATCACCGAGGCGTTGAAGTAGAGGCTTTTTGCCCCCCAGTATGGATATTTGGGAGGCGATCGAGCGCGCATAAGCGCTTGTATCTTCTAGGGGTTCAGTCAGAGCTATCCTTACTAAGAAGGCAAAATTACTGTTTTCTGAGGATTTTCCTACCATTGCATGTCCGTTGACCCCGCAGAAATCATCATATACTTCCGCTACAACAAATCCTTGGTGGTTAACACAGAATGTCCTAAGGAAGTCATCGTATGTCTCCGTATAAATACGGAATTTTGGGTCTCGGGCGATTTGTACTATAGGATCAAGTATTACGGCGGGAACCTCAACTCTAACTCCCACATCGATGGGCTCGTGTCTTGCAGGGATGCCTAGTCTTTCTGCTTCCTTTGCTATCCAGTCTGCCCCGATTCGCCCCGGAGCAGCAATTATATATTTGGCCTTTATCTTGGTTCCGCCTTTGAGTGTCAATTCACCAGTTTCAATTCGGGTTACTTCTTTTTTCAAAAGAAATTTGACGCCTTTGTTTTCAAGGTAGCTCTTGAAGTTCAAGACTACCTTAGGAGCGTTGTCAGTTCCAATGTGCCTCTGGGGGATAGGGACAAATTCAATGCCGGCTGCAGCAGCCTTCCTCGAGAGGTTTTCTACATCCTCAGCATTCGGAGAATAGATCTTCTTTGGGGCTCCAAATGAGACAAAAACCTTGTCTACGTATTTGATAAGTCTCTCAGCGTCCGTTTGATTGCCCACCAATGATGTTAAATCCCCCCCAATATCAGGTCTGAGATTTAGCAAGCCACTCGACAGAGTCCCGGCACCACCGACTCCACTCATCACGTGACACGGATTACACTTTGTACATAGCGAGAAAGTCGTTATAGGACATTTACGCTTATCTACATCAGACCCTTTATCTACGACCAGTACTTTCATTTTTGTATTATTCAGCAGTTCATAAGCAGCAAAAAGACCAGCGGGTCCCGCCCCAATTATTACTACATCTGCGTCCAAGATCGAGCCTCCAGCCTACCAGATATTTCAAACCCAATTATCTCGGGGATGATAGAAATATAAAGGTATCATTGAAAATGGTGAATTGAAGTGTTTTTAAGCGTCCAGCAATGATTGTTAACAAGGTGTCACTCAGATGTTGAGTCAAGAAGACATTGAGACCATGAATAGGATTAAGAAAAGCAGATGTCTTGCAGGCAGAGATATGGATTGGCTGGCCTCCAAATTCGGAGAGAGATTTTGGAAAGCGCTGAGAGCTACCATCGAGGGGGCGGTTAATAAGTACATTTTCGAGCCAAGTGGACGGGAAGTATGGATAGTTGTAGGAAAGGCGAGAGACTATTTTATAGTTTCTGATCTCTATTGCAGTTGCGAAGATTTTTATATAAGTGTCGTCGTGAGAAAGCGCAGTCCTTTGTGTTATCATATCCTTTCGAAGATGTTTGCAGAGATGCTTGGTCTCTTTAACCTATACAAAGTTCATGATGATCGTTACAATGAATTAATAAAAGAGTGGAGGAATACTGAACTGACTCCCGGTAGAAGGCGGAAAAAGTGATTCTGATAGCCTTTGATGTCTTAAGAAACATTGTAGTTGCACTGGCTATAGTACTATCAATACTTGTCCTGGTCTATCTCCTAACAGGTGAAGGAGAAAAAGAATGAGTAGAATTAAGCTCAGATCTCAGTTCACCTATCGTGGCAATTCGTTCAGCGATTAGGTTGTATTTGTGCAAACTCTCTTCATTGACGCATCGTACACCGACTAGTGTTTTGCTGGGCAGTTTAGGATGTGCGTCTACCACTCTTCGGAGGATTTCTCGAACAACATCCTCCAGAAGGCGTGAATTACTGTAAGCATCCAGGATCAGTTTTACTTCATCAGGTCTCTTCAAAATAGAGAACGTTGGTGCGCTTACAGACTCCTCCGCAATCTGAATGAGACTTTCTAGATCAACGCGATGCTTGCGGAACGTCTCAATGCGGATATTTACAAGGCATCGTTGAGTATGCGTCAACATGGGAACCAATGAGACCACTTTTGAAGATGTCTTCTCGGAGAATTCTAATCTTTTGATCAGCTCCTCTTGGGCATGCTCAGACACAAGCTCTTTTAGACAAGGGCAAATAGTCATTCCAACTATTTCTATGCCTATGAAGCGACGAATGCGTATTCTGTTCTGGGCTCTTCTGCCGATTGCCTTGGCGTAGATTTTGCAGTACTCATCGGATATGGAGCTGCTTGCAGGAGTCTCTCGGACTATGCTATAGTCACTTTTCATCCTGATTTCTGCTTTTGAAGCGTATTCATGTTTCTTCAGCACTTTTTTTGCGATTTTTGCACAAAAATCTTCCAAGAATCTAATCGGTAGTTGTTTTACCGTGTCAACTACCTCTCGGACGCTCTCCGCACTCCGCGAAATGTGTACTCCCTTCCTGGTGGAGGGGAGATCCACATAAATGCTAACTTCAGGAAACAATATGTTTATACCATCTTTTCTCAGAGTCTTGATGGATATCTTTAGAGACTCAATACCTACGCGAGACACTTTCAATGAAATATCGGGTGTGGTATCGTGAAGATCGCGCATGCTGGTTTGCCACCAAATTGTCTTGTGATAAAAGGAAGTTAAAGAGCTTAAAAGCATTCGCAAAATAAGAGTTATCTAGGAAAATTCCTTGGAGGGTATAATGTTAATGGATGAGGAAAAAAAGGCATCGATTTGGGCTGCGTTCAACGATGCTAGACCTCATGTTTCTGAGGGCGAATGGCTGAAGAACAAAATCAGTGAGATCACTGAAAGCATAGACACAGAACAGGAATTCATAAGACTACTCAGAGAGGAAGAAGAAAAACTAGAAGATTCCATCAGGAAAACAGACATCAGAATATATCTAACACAATTTGAAAGATACGTCACTAAGGATTGATTTGATCGATTAAATTTCAAGCAAGATCAGCTCTTCTATTCAAAACACTCCTCGGAGGAAGGAATATGCCTGAGTCTAAAAAGATAGGTTCTGCAATCCTGTACGGATACCATACTGGGGAGTGTGACCCCAAAAAATGCACAGCACTCAAACTCAATCGCCACAAACTCATAAAAATCTTTAGACATCTAAGAGATTTGCCAAGAGGAGCGGTTATTTTAAATCCTTTCTCAGAAGTAGCTTTCTCTCCCCAAGATAAAGAAAGCTGTATAGAGCAGGGGATAGTGGCTATCGACTGCTCGTGGGCCAAGGCCGACGAGATACTAAGAATGAGATTAGGAGGGGTAAATCGTTGCCTTCCATACCTAATAGCAGCAAATCCAACAAACTACGGTCAGCCATCAAAGCTAAGCACCGTTGAGGCCCTGGCCGCTTCACTCTTCATCATTGGATTCAAAGATCAGGCTGAAAGAGTGCTATCAATTTTCAAGTGGGGAACCAATTTTTTGACGTTAAACCAAGAATTACTGGAAGCCTACGCAGAAGCGGGAAATAGCCAAGAAGTAGTAGGCATTCAGAAGGAGTTCATGGAAATCAATAGATAGAGTTAGGTGAGGAGAGTAGCCCCCCTTCTGTTACGGAAACATCGTCACCAATGTTTCTTTTGCGGCATTCAACTTAGCGCCCTACCCGCTGTCCTTAGTCAGGCCCTTCATCGACAGCCTATTTGGGCTTTCTCCACGGCGTTGGGCCGTTTCAATGTTTCCATACACATTCTCAACGGGTTACCTGGTCTCGTCGCCAAGACTTTTCTCGAGGCAAGAACCTCTCAACCGAATCACAGTCATTTATGCATGGACATTCCGTTTCTGATCCCAGAGCAGGACTCAAATCCTGTGGCTTTCGCCACGCCGTTGCCTGAGCGGAGGGGGGAACTTCCTCAGTGAAACACCGGTAGCCGCTTTTCCTCTCCTAACTCTGTATTATGTTAGGGAAAAATCTGAACTTAAACGTTTTGAGAGAATAATCCTCAGAAACTTGGAAAAGAAATTTCGAAAAAAGAGTCTTTGCCATGCAGGTTCGTATCCCTGAATTTAACCCCAAGCGAATGACTTTCGAAGCGCGAACGCTCGGACGGTTAGTAGCGGCGGGCTCAATTGGTCGGCCGA
>JBHLPL010000003.1:0-52141 GCA_048939465.1 Promethearchaeota archaeon
ATCCTGAGACAGCTACTCCAACTTCTTTTTTTGACATATATCTTTCACCAACCTTGCTTTCATTTTGATTAAAGCGTCCCCTTATTGAAAAAAGGTCATATTTAAGAATTCTTATGCTTATCTTGGGAGTAATCTGCCATGCTTTGCGCTTTTGATTCGGTCGAGCGATATGCTTGCGCTCGCACGGAGCGTGGGATTTTTATCCCTCAGCATTTCCTCAAGTAGAGGAATTGCCTCAGTAACGGCACCAGGATTGATGCCCCCTAATCTTCCTAAAGCTACGATGGACTTCCATCTTACGAGGGTTTCACTGTCTTTAATAGCTTTGATTAGCAAAGGTGTTACAAGACTTGATGTTGACGTTTTCGTTCCGATTTTGCTTAGAATCGTACATATCTCTCCACGTGTAAAAGAATCGGCGTCGTCAAACATATCTATTAATGAAGGGATGATAGTGTTCGGTTTAACCATCCCGATCTCGACCAGAGATGCAGAGACAACATCAGAGACAACGGGATCCGTTCCAAATTTCATTAACAATTGGGGTGTGAAATCATCTATTAAATCAGGTTTGGCACTCCCTATCCGGCCAAGAGCTTCTATAGCGCAACGACGCAATTCCGGATTCTTGTGATTGAGCGCGTCCATTATCGGATCCATTGCTTCAATCACTGCATCAGGATTTACATTTCCTATTTTGCCTACGGCCTCTATTGCCCGACAGCGTACAGAGATATATTTATGTTTCAATGATTTCATCAGCATAGGCGTGATCTTGCTAATACTAGAGGGTGTTGGTTCCTTAGTCTCAGAAGAGGGTGGTAATTTTGTTATTGTACGTTGCTTCCGCCTGAATAATCTTGCAATTGGGGAAATGAAATGAGTGATTGAACCGGGTAATCTGGTGCCAATCTTATCAATAGTTTCAACAGTATGCCAACGAACGGAGGAGTGCTTGCGTCTAATCATTTCAATCAGAGGTGCCAACGCCCTAATCACGGCGTCAGGTCTCTCATTCCCGATCCTATTTAGGACTTCAATGGCAGGCCAGTTTGATGTAGAATCATCCATTAGCTCTTCAGTCAACAACGGTGCAACAACTTCAGGCTTGGACTTTCCGATTACATGTAGCGCGTTAATGACCATCCTCTGCTCCAGAGAATCAGGACTCCTCAGCCTTTCGATCAAAAGAGGAACTGTTTCAATAAAGGGCCCAGGATTGATTTTAGCCACTCTGCCAAGTATATAAATCGCTCTTCTGCGAATGGATGGCTTATCCTTGAGTGCCCCCATCAGGTTCGGTGAAGCATTTATGATTGCTTCAGGTTTGATGTTTGAAATCCAGGCCAAGACTTCTATCGCACTTCGGCGAAGCGGCAGATATTTATCATCTAGAAAACGTGCTATCAAAGGGATTGCGTCGGCCACTAATCCAGGCTCGATAAAACTTATTCTTTTCAAAGTCTCGACTACTCTTAGGAGTTTCTTAGAATCCTTTATTCTTAGAGCTTGTTTCAAAATCGATACGCTACCAACTACGCCGTAGAATTCAGGGAATACTCTTGAAAACCAGTAGATAAATACTTCAGAGGCCCAGGAAAAGACTTCAGTCATAGCTCTCCAAACGAGCGAGGGGCCCCTTCGATTCGCAATCTCAGAGATATATCTTATCTGTTTATAGTTTTTTAGGCCCCTGAGTAATAGTTTCCATTGTGCTTCATCATCCCTAAAACTCCTTTGTGATAGCTCCTCTAGACGATACCTAGCCGTCCTTAATTCATCTTGGAATTTGAAGGGGTCCTCGAGTTTTTCATATATTACAAACCTAGACTTGCCTTTTCTACTCCACCATTTGGTAAGAACATCGTCGGTCAGCTTTTTCAGGGATACGTTTTCCGTCCCCATTCCATCATGTGGATCAAAGGAATGCCACACATGCGTTATTTGGAATTTCGGCTTAACTCCTTTGAAGAACTTTTTGTGATCGGGGTTTTTTGGAGATATATACCCTACGGAATAATGTAGGTCATCATAATATACCTCATCCACATCCCCTTTTTTGCTTAGGAAACAGAATATCGGTTCATAGTCGAATGAGTGACA
Organism: Promethearchaeota archaeon; assembly: GCA_048939465.1. Taxonomy (GTDB): domain Archaea; phylum Asgardarchaeota; class Odinarchaeia; order Odinarchaeales; family JBHLKK01; genus JBHLKK01. Next base: position 2,104 of record JBHLPL010000003.1, read on the forward strand.
AAGCCAAGGAAGGAAAGGAACATGTTGAAAATCCCAGTAGTAGATATACTGTATGCACATTCTGTTATTACGGGCATCTTTTACTATTCTATAGTAAACTGCCTCCAGATTCGCCTCGTCACCCTCCAGATTAGAATGAATTAGAGGTAAATGCTTTCTAGCAAAACGGTCATCAAAATAAACCTCATAGTTTCTACCGGCCACATCCTCAATGCTGTAGCGATTCTCTCCGACCAGAGGTCCGTCTGTATCCCTTTCCATTTCAACTCACGAGTAGGAAGGCATAGACGCCTATTAAGTATTATCGTCTCACGAGGATATGGCCCTCTTAGAAAGCAAACGTGCAACAAATGCAAAAATCACGGAACGAAGTTTCTATTGAGATATCTTGAACCTATTCGATTGCTTTGTATACCATATCGTTTGGTCTTGCTCGACCCACTATCTTGAGTCCGATGCTTTGTCCTGCTTTGGCAGCAGCCACATTCTCGTGCTCTATTTGCATCGAGGCAACATTCTGCTCAATATCTGTGGTCGCTCCTTTTATTATAATCTTATCACCGACCGATACGGAATCCGTTAGTTTTATCACAGCAACACTTATTTTTGAGAAGTAATGAGTCACCTTTCCAATTTCCTTCAACTCGTCATCTCCCATGCAATTCCTCCCAGTTTTTGAGATATATACTACGTACAGGTTTTAGATTAATTTATCCTTTGTTATGATATACTGCCACCGGTTATATTATTCAAATGAATGGCTTTTAATATAAGAAGAAGAACCTATCCAAGATTAGAATTACACAAGAGTGGAGGATCTCAGATGTTAGTCCCAAAAAACAAGATTATTAGTGGCGTCAAAACCATGTTTGAGATGAATATGAATGTGAAAGAAAATGAAAAAGTCCTCATTTTGACTGATGAGCCTACCCCAGATCAATGGAGAATGTTCGACGAAAACAGGCTTATCGATATGATACAAAGAATATTCTTGGCGAAAATGGTATCTGACGTTGGGTCTGAGCTCTATGGCAAAGATGTGGATTTCCTGGTGTTTCCATCGCTTGGTAAGAGTGGAACAGAACCAACACAAGATATCTCCAGCAAGATGCTAGAGTATGATGTTGTTATTGCCTTAACAACCTTCTCTCTATCCCACACAAAATCTAGAGCCGCAGTTTGCAAAAAAGGAGGACGATTTGCATCTATGCCTACTTTTACACCCGATATGTTCTTTGAAGGAGGCCCTATGTCGGTAGATTACGATGCAATTGCTAAGGAGAGTATTGAGCTTGCAGAGATGGCGACCAAGGCTCGAAAGGCAAGAGTGGAAGGTCCTGACGGCACTCTAATCGAAATGGAATTAGGCAGGGAATTTGAACCAGATACAGGATTGTATCGGAACCCGGGAGAGTGGGGAAATCTACCAGCTGGAGAGGCTTATGGGGCGCCCATGGAGGGAACTGCAAACGGGAAAATTGTGGTCCTTAAAGGATGGCATCCCAGACTGGAAGAGCCAATGATTGTTACGGTTAAAGACGGTCTAGCTGTAAATATTGAAGGAGGGGGGAGTGAAGGCGATTGGTATCGTCAACTTTTGTACATCGGAATGGAGATACCCGATGATAAGAAGGATCTAATAATGAGTAGGCGCAACATTGCAGAGCTAGGCATTGGAACGAATCCCAACGCAAAACGGCCAGATATAATTCTGGAGGCAGAAAAGATCAAGGGAACCGTACACATCGCCATAGGCGATAATTCGCACTTTCCTGGCGGAAAAATCAGCTCAGATCTTCATCAAGACTTTGTGATACCTAATGCCAAACTTTGGCTTGATAATAATAAGATAATTGACAGCGAGAAGTTCAGACTTTAAAACAATAGACCTAATGAGCCATCTTGAAAGTACCATCAATAGAAAAATAGTGGGCCCGCCGGGCTTCGATCCCGGGACCTTACCCGAAGTGTTCTCACTTTCTCGGTTATCAGCCGAGCGCTCTAACCAGGCTGAGCCACGGGCCCTTTTGCTGCCTGATTTTTTATGTTTTGACGGCTTTTTATCTTTTTGGTTATTGCTCGAAGGAATCATTGGTGGACCGGAGGGGATTTGAACCCCTGGCTTGCGGTCTCCTGCTAGTTGCAGTGACTCTCCGCCTTGCGAAGACGGCGATCTTCCACTGATCTACCGGCCCTGAGCCTTCCTTAACTAAAGAACCTACGTCAAGAGACTATGTAGATATATGGATGTTGTATCGATTCAGATTTAAAGACTAAGGTGTATTTCTCCTTTTTAGGTGGTTCTTGATCCCAATCTTGGTCCGGTCTATCGGAAAACGTTTGAGAGTCTTCCGGAGGGAAAAAGTCTAGAGTTTTGATGTTGTGCATGTTTTTAAGATCTCTTTTGAATGGAGAGAGTTCTTCTGGTGCGTGCACGGCTGTGATCGGTGCGTTCAGGGCTATTCTCCGTGCTTTTTTAAATGACCAGATGGCGCTGTTAAATTCTGTAAATAGATCACTGAGCTGCAATATGGGCAACTCCCATTCTGAGCTGGGTTGAGGAAATTGCGTCGTATGAATGCTTTCTCCCTTAGAATACAGCTGTTGATATATTTTTTCCGTCATGAAGGGACATATAGGTGCTAGAAGTTTCAGAATTGTTTTGAGAACCATATGAAGCGTGTACCATGCCCCGTTCTGTAGCTCCGTGGAAAATTGTCCATTACGATTGTAGCATCTAGGTTTTACAGACTCTATGAAGTGAGACGCAAAGAAGTCCCAAGTGAAGGAGCGCACGCTAGTTGCCGGGGGTTGAAAATCTAAACCCTCATATCCTTGGATACATCGTCGAATGGTTTCGTTTAGTTTGGCCAAAACAAGACGATCAGTATCTGTGAATTCATACCCATCCTGAGGTACTGGAAACGTCGATACGAACCTTGCAACGTTCCAAAGTTTAGTTAGGAATTTGAATGCCCCATTTAGCCGTTCTTCTGAGCAACGTATATCACTTCCAATACTTGCTTCCAGAGAATGAAATAGTCGGATGGCATCAGAACCGTATTTCTTAATGATGGGTTTAGGAGGTATTGTGTTTCCTAATGATGTGTGCATAGCTCTTCCTTCAGCATCAAGTACCATTCCACCAAGCCATATATTCTTGAATGCTGGTTTTTTCAGCAGTTGAAATGTTCTAAGTAAGCTGTAATATAGCCATGTTCGAACTATATCCTTCGCTTGAGTTCGTATGGAACAGGGGAACGCACGTTTGAAAAACCCTTCATCTCGCATGTAGGATAGAATCTGAAGTTGACTTATTCCAGAGTCAAACCAGGTGTCGAACGTTCTCTCTTCGCCTACGAATTCACTGCTATCACAATACGGGCATTTGTCAAATGGCGGTGGGTCTTTCCAAGGCTGATAATATTCTCCCGGTGGAGGTACTATTGGTTTATGACATTTCTTGCAGTACCATAAAGGAATCTCGTCTCCGTAGTATCTTCTTCTGCTTATAGGCCAGTCCACGGTTATCGATTCTAACCAGTTTAGGAATATTTGTTTATGCTTTTTAGGGAACCATTTGATTTTTGACTCGATTTTTCTAAGGTCTTCTTTGTAATCGAGTTGTTTCAAATAATATTCGGGCATAGCTACGAACTCTATCGGGTTTCCGGAACGCCAACATGTAGGCGTCCTATGAATGGTCTTTTCTTGTTTGACAATGAGATCGCTTGCCTTTAGGTCTTCGATTATAGCATGCTTTGCTTCTCTTACGGTCATTCCAGCATACTTTCCAGCAGCCTTAGTCATCTTTCCATCAGGTGATATTGCAGCAATAGGTTCGAGTGCTAAATCCCTGAAAAGGCGTACGTCTGTGTAGTCACCATAGGAGCATGTCATTACTGCGCCAGTTCCAAACTCCATTCTTGCCTCACGATGAGGAATAATCGGGACCCTTATATCATACAATGGTACGATGGCAGTTTTATCGTGAAGGTGTCTATATCTTTCATCATCCGGATGTACCATCACAACTGCACAGGCAGGCAGTAGCTCTGGGCGTGTGGTTGCTATAACAAGATCTTCTCCGGTTTCTAGAACCCTGAATTTGATATAGACAAGATGTATCTCTTCTTCTTTGTATTCGATCTCCGCATCCGCAATTGTGGTATTACAAACTGGACACCAGTTATTAGGTCTTGTATCAACATATACTTGTCCTCTGTTCCATAATTCGATGAATGTTGCTTGGGTTATTCTTCTGTATTCAGGGCTATCTGTTCGGTATATGTCTTCATGTTCAAAGGAGCTACAGCTTAGACCAAGACGTTCAAATAACCAAATGATTTCTTTTTCGTGTTTGTCGAGGAATTGTCGACATAGCGAGAGGAATTCCTCTCTTGGCGTTTCACGCATGGTTATTTTGAATTCTTTCTCAACCGAGACCTCTACAGGAAGTCCATTCCTGTCTATTCCGAGAGGAAACAGGACTTCAGAACCGCACATCCGTTTATACCTAGCAATTACATCTATCTGGGAGTAGTGTATTACACGATGAAAAGCTAGCGTTCCAGACGGATAGGGAGGGGGTGTATCGATAGAAAATATCGGTTTTTCTGTTTTCTTATCAAAAGCATATGTTTTTTTCTTTCTCCAAGAATGCATGATCTCTTCTTCGAGGTTAGGAATCCATCTTTTTTCCTTTAACTTTGGTCTCATACGGGATCCACTCTCTCCAATTGCAATATAGATAGATGCAATTCACTGTTGATCTGTTTGATTGGTGAGGAATTTACTGTTCTTTGGGTTTTATATACCATTTTTGAGGAAGATTTAGATAAAAGCAGTTCTTGCCTTGCAGGGGCTACTAACAAAACAAGCCCTCCGCAGCGCCTCCTTCCTTACCTCCAAACCCTCTCACCTAGAACAAATCAAGATTATACATGAAATTGCTATATTGCTATATATCTTTTTCTTTTTCTGATAATCGACATCAAGGAGATTAGGGGCCCTCAAAATCACATTTAGGGCACTTATACGTATTCCCAAATAGTCTGCACTTCTTGCATCGCCATATCGTCACTTCCCCACAGTTGGGACAAGGAAAGTGAACTGCAGGTTCATCCGGAGCTACAATACGCCCACAATCTGTGCATATCGGAGTCTCTATGCCTTCCATTTGTATTCCTCGTTTAAGGTCGGTATAACCCCTAGAAAGTTAGAGTATTATTTAAACTTTTCAGGGGAAAGTGTTTGACTCATAGTGATATTCTTTCCAAGGGTTTTGGCAGGAATCAGAATATAAGCGCCCGAACTAACGAGGGCAGAACTGTCAGAACGAACTTTGGATTCTTCAACATCCTAAGTAAAACTCTCGATTGAAGATCTATGTCTCCGTAGTATTCAATAGTATCGATCAGTTTCTCCTTCATGATTTGGAAGATCTTCTCAAGCTGTCTGTCTGACAATTGATTCAAGCATCTCCTGGCCCACAGCGCTGCGAAGAACTCCCAGCCAAGTTTCTTTTTCCATTCAAGTTCATAATTCCTTAGATTTGCTTCCGATGTATCCTCACTTGAAACGGACCTGGCCGCTATCATTCCAGCTATCTGGGCGCACAATCCGCCTGTTATGACGCCTCCACCAGTCGTAGGTTTTGCTTGGCCGGCAGCATCTCCGACGACAATTAAGTTGTCAGCGTATGTTTTGGGTATTGGTCCACCAGTCAGAACCAGACCCGCTTTCTTTTGCTTAATCTCGGATTTCTCAAATTTCTTAGAGACAATCGGGAGTCTAATAAAACGCTGCAAGAGTTTATGAGCGGTAACACCTCTCATTACTTTAGAGGCAAGACCTACTCGTGCAGTATCTTCACCGGTGGGGATTACCCACGCAAAAAAACCGGGGGCAACATTTTTGCCTAAGTAAATTTCAACAAAATCAGGATCTATATCTCTGGTATCAATGATCTCAAACTGTAGGGCCGGTAAAATCATAGATCTTTCTGGCGGTTTTAGTCCCATATTTTTCACTAATCCAGCTTTAACTCCTTCTGCGTCTATCACAACATTCGCGCGTATTTGACTATTATCGCCTGTGCACAGCAGAAGTCTTTTTCCATACCTTCTCATACGGAGGACCCTTGTATCAAGCAAAAGAGTTGCACCGGAATCTACTGCCTTTTTAGCCAGCCTCTTGTCTAGAATCTCTCGATCTATAACATAAGCCTGTTTGAGCTGGCGTTTTACCAAGAAGAGATTCCCCGAGGGAGAATAGAATTTTGCCCCTCTAACTACATTCTGAACGCATTTTGGAGGGATCTCCATTTTCAGTCTTTTAATTCCGTCCACACTCAACAGGCCAGCGCAGTGCGTAGGAATACCGACATCTGAATGTTCTTCGATAATTGCAACGTCTAGGCCAGTTGACGCAATCTTTTGAGCAGCCATCGTACCCGAGGGGCCTGCTCCTACAACTGCAGCCTGAAAATCGATACTATCCATAAAGGCAAACCTCATGATAGATTTTTAAGTTCTTCTTCAAAACTCTTACTCTGTAGAAGTCCATCAGTGAGAGGTATCTCGATTGGTAGAATTTGAGTATAAGCAGGTTATTGTGGTACGTGCGGATTTGAAAATGTCTATCGGAAAAACCTCTGTTCAAGTAGCCCATGCTTCCGTTACCGCAGCTGAAGATGCAAGGAAAAACCGACGCAAATGGTGGAAAACTTGGATTTCTGAGGGGCAGAGAAAAATAGCTGTCAAAGTAGATTCTTTGGAGGAATTACTCGCTTTGGAGGACAAAGCCAAGGCATTAACCATACCACATGCCCTCATCACCGACAAAGGACTCACTGAGGTTCCTCCAGGCACTACGACCGCTTTAGGTATAGGCCCTGCCCCAAATGACATAATGGACAGGGTCACAGGAGGACTTCCTCTAATGTGAACTACTTCCAGCTTTCACAAGGGGTTTCCTCCCTCTCTCTGCCTCACGCGTCTGAGGACACTTCGGCTTCCCAGAGGGGGTTTCTGTGCCCCGAATTGACGGATACACAGGAGGAGGGGCTCGAGTTGGTTCACTCTTTAACGTGCCACAGACACTCGGCGGCCTTGCCAAGCAGAATATACCTGCAAGGTCTGCGCTCTCAGACTGGGTTTCACGCCCATGCCGTTAGGCAAGCTTCCTCTTACGAGCATCTTACCCAAAGCTTAACTTCCAAGAAATCATTTAAACGCAACGCATCTCATTCACACGCTCTCGGACGGGGTCTCCTTGTGGAAAAAAGATAACAACGGGGTTGGGTTGGAGCTACTCAAATGAGAATTTCCAAAATCGAAAAGCAGATGGGAATCGAGAAATACGGTAGCGGCACTCCAGGCATTGAAGGAAGGATCAAACAATTACTGGAAGACTTTATTGTCGAGGAAATTACACCCGAAGGAGAGATTCTATATTCGCGCAGGAGAGAGTCAATCGAGGAGAAGAAAATAGAGAGTAGCGGACCGTACACTTGGTTCACTCTTGAAAAGCATGGTTGGGATACTTTCAGTGTACTAAGACATTTGGCAAAAGTGCTCCATGTCGATTTAGAGCGCTTCTCCTTTGCTGGGATGAAAGATAAGAGGGGGATAACTGTACAACGCGCTAGTTGCTGGAAAGTCGCACCCGCTGAATTAGACAAAGTCTCCTTGAAAGATGTTTATCTTCGTGACTTCATTCGTTCAAAGAAATCAATTAAGCTAGGAGATTTGTGGGGTAATCACTTCACAATAAATGTACGAGACATGGAAGCAAATATCGATTCATATTCTATTATGACAGAAACATGGAATGAATTGAAGGCTCATGATGTACCAAACTTCTTTGGTCATCAAAGATTTGGAACGCATAGGCCAATCACACATCTGGTCGGAAAGAATATATTAAAAGGTGATTTTAAGAACTCAGTCATCACATTTCTTACTGGAAATTCAATTCATGAAAAGGCCAATGTCAACAAAGCTCGACGCCAGCTAAATGAGACCCGCAACTTCAGCGAGGCCATCGAAGCTTTTCCAAAAAGCCTATGGTTTGAACAAACGGTGCTTCGCATTCTAGTGAAGAATGCAGAAGATTACATCGGTGCGCTCAGAGCACTCCCAAAGCGCTTCAGAATGATGTTTGTCCATGCATACCAAGCATATTTATTCAATAGATTCTTGAGTGAACGAATCAGAAGAAATATTCCCCTAAATCGTGCAGTCAAAGGCGATATTGCGCGGATTATCAGCAAAGATTTTCCCCGCTATGTTAAGATATCCGAAACGAATGAGCAAAAGATTGACGAAATGATAAGAATGGGGAAAGCATTTATCGTTCTTCCTCTAGTCGGATATTCTTCAAAACTTCCAGAGGGAGATATGGGAGAAATAGTCTCCAGAACACTAGGCGAGGAAGGAATCTCTCCCAAGGATTTCAGAGTTGAAAGAATGAGAGAACTGTCGTCATCAGGAGAATTTCGCTCCGTTACTTTGCAGGTGAATAACATGAGATTCTCAGGACCGTCAAAAGACCGTATCGATCCGACAAAAACAGAAGTAGAATTCGATTTTTCTCTTCCAAAGGGTTGTTATGCAACTGTAGTCCTAAGAGAGTTCATGAAGTCAAAAGACATCATTGAAGCAGGATATTGATTATTGATGAATGTGATTACGGAGTTAGTCTGTGTCTATCTCTCGGGAATAGAACTACCTCTCTGATATTCTCGGAACCTGTTAACACCATTAGAATCCTTGCAAGACCAATACCACAACCAGCGTGAGGAGGCATGCCCCAATCGAAGGCCTTGAGATGGAATTCAAAGGAAGATGGATTTAGTCCCTTTTCCTCCAGACGTTTGATCAAAAGGGATTTATCATGAACCCGCGTACCTCCAGATGCCAATTCCAGCCAACCGTACATCAGATCGAAACCATCAGATAGTTGAGGGTTATCTTTCTTGGGAGAAATGTAGAACGGTTTCCCAGCAATAGGCCAATCAACAATGAAGTAAGGTCCTGGGAAGAGTTTCCCGAGGGTTCTTATAGCCTGTGTGTGTAAATCCTCCCCCCAAGGAATCTTGATTCCCTTTTTGCTCAATACTCCTAAGATTTCATCGTAAGTATACCTTGGAAATGGAGTGGAAGGCGGGCTAATCTTACTTCTCACTGTTTTTAGCTCGCTCTTATAGTTCTTCATGGTCTCTCTCAGCACATAAGCGATGAGTTCCTCCGAAACCTTCATTATATCATCAGCAGTTGCGAAAGCTTGCTCAATATCTATCATTATTAATTCAGCCAAGTGTCTTGTGGTGCTAGATTCTTCTGCTCTAAATACGGGGGCTATCTCAAAGACTTTTTCAAATACTGAAGTTAGAACTTCCTTGTATAGCTGTGGGCTTTGAGCCAGGAATGCTTCATCTTCAAAATACGCTATAGGAAAGAGTTCTGTCCCCCCTTCGGTAGCAGAAGAGATTATTTTTGGCGTATGAATTTCCAAGAACCCTTGGTCAGTCAGAAACTCTCTTGTATACCTCGAAACGCCATCACGTAGCCTGAAAATAGCATAGGGGCGCGGGCGTCTCAAGTCGAGAATTCTCGCATTAAGCCTGGTATCCAGCTCAGCCTCCACTCTTCCTGTAAGTTCGAGTGGGAGTGGACTTACGGCAATATTCAGCAATTTTAATTGATCGGGTACTATTTCGGCACCACCAGGCGCTTTATCCATTTTTTTAACTATGCCTTTTATGGCGATTACGTCTTCTTTTCCAATGGACTTTGCTTTTTCGAATAAGGCTTCGTTTTTCTCAGGAACTGTTATTTGAACGCGACCGTGACTATCCCGTAGTATAATGAATTTTATGCCTCCTAGGTCGCGAATCCTATCGACCCATCCGAAGACAACAACTTCTTTACCGGCTAAGGCAGGCCCTATTTGAGTCGAATAATGAGTACGCCGCCACTCACCCAAGCTCTCAATCTTCTTGCGTCGAACCAACTCTGGACCTCCTATTCAGGATCTGAGCCATCTCAAGAGGACATGTTATGATTTGGAGGGGGATGTCTGCTAATCACTCAAATACTATTCTGACTTTTTGTTCAGTTAAATGTAGAATTGCTTCTTCTAGGGTCTTGATATCCAGCGAGAGCCGTTGTGATCTAGCCCTCTTCACTCTAATTTTCCTTTCAGTTTCTCCTGTCGGAAGAAAAACCTTGTTTACACCCATGATTTGAAAGGGAGCGAGAATGTCCTGAATGATTTTCTTGGTTGAAGATGCAGTTTCAATAACACGAATTCTTCTGTTAAACTTCCCTTCCAAATGCCTAACGATTTTACCCTTGGGACCGATGACTTTTGGGATATCACCACGATTGACCATCAATATGGCCAGCCCATTTGTGTGCACGATACGGTTTAAAGTAACAGTTTTAAGCGCAACAAACTGTTTCTCTAATTCAAGTAACTCCTTTGCTATTTGGACATCTAACTCCGAAATCTCCCCTTTATCCAGTTTCTCTTGACAACTCGGACATAGCAATCCTGTTTGCAGGCAAAACTTGCACACTGGTGTTTTTACCATGTTTTTCCCTCGACTATTTCCACAAGAAAGATCTTTCAATTCTTATTAAATCAGTCACTAATTTTGGTGATAGAACTTTTGGACTTGTTACCCCTTCAACGTGAGAATGAATAAAAACCTTTGGTTATTGCAAAAGGAGGAATGAAGCAACTCTCCAAGAACCTGAAGTGATTTCCATAACACCGTGTCCAAAAGTATTCCAGTCATTTGCCTTTCCAGTCCCGTAAACCTCTCGGATACAAATAGAAGATTTATAGTTATTCCAGAATCGCGCAGTATCAGATTAGTAGCCAAAAGACAAAAGTTAAATACCAATATCTCACCGTAAAGGAGGAGGAGAGCATAATGCCGGTAGACGATCCCGATAAGAAACTAATTGCAATGAGAAATCTAATCTACTTCAAAATATGCAGAAAATGTGGTGCCCGAAATGCACTCTCGGCCAAGAGATGTAGACGTTGCAGAAGCAGAAACCTAAGATTTAAGAAGAGAGAGATAGGGAAGTGAGTAGTCTTTTCATAAAAGCTTCAATCCTGATCATATAGATTAACACAGGGCGGGTGGTCTAGCGGTCTATGACGCCGCCCTCAGTTTGTCAGATATCCTGCAAGCGGGTAAACACGGCGGAAACCTAAAAGGCCGAAAATCGCGAGTTCAAATCTCGCCCCGCCCACCAAGGGATTTAGCCCCAACTTGTCCCACAAGAAGTCAGAATCTCAAGCGGAAGTCCAATAAGAACATTTTTAAAACGAAATGATGTTTTGGAATTATTTAATAGAAGTAGGAATAGCTATGGATAGTTATTGTTAACGGCACGGAGGTGTAAATGTTGCCTGCAGCAATCAAAGATCCAAACGAGTTCATAGAGATTTCAAAAAGAGCCACAGAGTGCCGTGTAAAACGGCTAAAGGATACAGTAAAGATAAAGCTACGAACAAAGAGAATGCTATATACCCTAAAGACTGATCCTGAAACCGCAGACAGCGTTCTCGACAAGATCGAATGCGCTATTGTCGAGGTCTAAAAAGCCTCTAGAATATCAATCTTAAGATCAACGGTATAATCCCTAATCCTACGGCAATAGGCAATCCCGGAAGCATCTCTTTTTTAGTCAGGAGCCACAGGGTTATGCCCGAACCTACTAAGATACCTATAGAAACAAATCCCCAGGTTATTATGTCGAATATCGCGAGAGCGTGAGACGAAAGCAGAGAATAGAATGCAAGATCTCCGAGACCGATTTCCCAATCACGCGTTGAAAAGGTCATTGACAGTTCAGAATTGCTCCTTTCTTCAGAGAGCTTTACTATCTCTTTTATTGGACCCTTTTTAACAGCGAAAATGTCATATGCCGATATGAAGAGAAGGAGTAGAATCACGCTCCATGTTGGTATCGTCAGAGCAAGAAAAGATCCAATAAGGGCACCATAGAGTATTAAAACAACATTCTTTAGGTTTGCTGGAACATCTTTAGCCGATATCCCGTAAGCAGAAGAAGCTCCCGAAATCCCTCCGATGCACAACGAGCTAATCTCTACTATCGTTGCATTTACTCCCGTTAGATTTAGGTAGGAGATTATGCTCCAACCATAAAAAAGACACATGAAAAACCAGGAAAACCAAATGGCTATACCGAGAAATACCTTTAGAAAAATGTCCTTCTTATACTTGAGGAGCAAGTATATTGAAACACCGCCGATAAGTGCTATTAAAAGGAATAAAATGGCATTCATCATTGCCGCGCTAAATCCACCTTCTTCTTCGGAGAAGGGGACAGCAGTTATATTCAATTGGCCCAAGAAACCTATAAAAGTCAATAGAGCAGAAATGCAAATAACAACGATTATTGGTGTTAAGAATGCCAATTTGCTCACTTTAGGTGGAGTAGGGGGCCTGTCATTCAAAGTTCCTCACCAGTTCCAGGAAGCCATATCATATCTTTGACACTAATAGGAAGGTTAACTGCTCCCAGCTTTCGCGAGGGACATCCTCCCTCGAACTCTGAAAAGTTATTGAATCTGCTTTCGGAGTGTTCAACACTGAGGAGGTCTAGGGTTGGTTCACACCCATTGTTGGTGCCGCAGGCACGAGAGAGTCCTGCCCATCAGGACATACCCGAAGGGGCTGCTTCCTTTGCTTTCCCCTCCTCGCTTTCGAGGTCACAGATCTCAATTTTGAGTATTTGAGAAAGTATTTAAGCCTAGCGCAATTCATCTCCGTTCCATCAGATGGAGTCCTCAATACGGAATAGTAGATAAAGCTCCCCACTACAAATATCGTCGACATTAAGCTGAGTCATTAGTGGATTATTGTCGAGGTATACGCTCAATGATAAAACTAGTTAGAATTGGAAATCCACAGAAAGCAGTCGTTAAGAAGATTAAATCAAGCTTGGCTGAGGCATTTACACCGTTGGAGTGCGAGATTCTGGAAGATACCTTGCCTGTTCCATTAGAAACATACAGTCCTAGCAGATCGCAATTCAATTCAACACCGATACTTCGCTACTTATCTAGATACGTTAATAGAAGAAGAGATATGGTACTGGGCATCACAGAAATAGATCTCTTTGCTTCATCGCTGAATTTTATTTTCGGGCTGGCCAGTTATACTAGCAAAACATCTATCATCTCTCTACACAGACTAAGACCGGAGTTTTATTATCAGTCTTCGGACCCTGAATTGCTAGGAGAAAGAGCCATAAAAGAGGCGGTACATGAGCTGGGGCATGTACTAGGTGCAAACCATTGCCCTGACCCAAAATGCGTTATGCACTTCTCAAATGACATAACGATGACGGATGAGAAAGAGCACAAGTTTTGCCCCCAATGTCGAACAATCATAGATCTAGCAATTGATTTAATGATAAGACCTCATAATGACTCATCAAAAGATATTTAAGTTCAGCAATTCCATTTTCGATGAGGAGCGTTTAATAAATCTGGGGACATTTGAGATGCCCATGTATAGCAAACTGCAGGATGTTCGAGTACGCAATACAGACGACGAGTTCTTGGGAAGGGTAGTAGATCTTATTATAAAGAAGAAGAACGGTGATATCATTGCGCTAGTTATCGAACCAGCTAAAGATCTTCAACTGGAGGATAAACTGCCGACAGATGACTCAGATAACATAATTCTGCCGTATTCGGCGGCAGAGTTTATAGGAAATGAGATAGTGATCGACATGAAAAAGATGAGGATTCTACTTATGAAGCAGGGACTTAGAAGAAGTACCGAGTGACTTCAGCCCAATTCTAATATTCATATTTGATACGTCTGACCGTTCTTTGGAGCAAGCGCAGATAATCCAAAGGTGGTTTCAACATCTTCTGCAAAGGTTTTGCAGGATTCCTCTTCTCCGTGAACCACAAAAACACTTGGATTTCCTTTTACTTCCTTAACAATATCCATTAATTGCTTACGGCCACAGTGTGAGGAGAAGTCGAAATATACAACGGATGCATTTACCCTATGAGAAACCCCATCTATAGGCAGTTCTTTTGTGTCAAGCAATACTCTTCCAGGTGTACCCATTACCTGATATCCTACCAGAAATATCGCATTATCTTGATTATTTAGCAATTGTTGTGCATAAAAAACTGCATTCCCTCCATTTAGCATACCCGCCGGCGCCACAATGACGCCCGGTTCCTTAACAACTCTAGTCCTTTCTTTTCTATTCTTGATCCATCGGGCATTATTATGCGCCTTTTGAAACAGTTCATAATCGCGTAAATATTGAGGGTATTTAAACATGATTTTGCTCGCAGCTCTCCCCATTCCATCAAATGAAACAGGATAATTCAGATCATATTTATAGAGGATGCATAAGATTTCCTGACTCCTACTTATCGCGAAGGCGGGAATCAGGGCAGTGCCGTCATCCTCAACAGTCTCGTAAACCGCATTAATGAAACCTTTTTCTAGCTCATTTCGATCCATGTGATCCCGCAACCCGTATGTGCTTTCAATTATTAATGCATCCAGCTCTGGGACTTCCATGCTTGCACCGCTTAGAAGTTGAGTGTCCAGCGTATTTATGTCGCTTGTATAGAGTATTCTTTTTCTTTCTGCTTCAACAAGAACTGAAAAACTGCCAGGTATGTGTCCCGAATCTATGGTCTTAATTTTGAAAGGCCTTCCAACAGATATTTGTCCGCCATTGTCGATTGGGATACCGCATTGAAACATGCGAGCTACTTCAGGCCTTTCAAATGGGAGATAATATTCGGATAGCTTGATCAAATCATTAAGCAGAAGTTGCGTCAGTTCCAGGGTAACGGGAGTTGCATAAAGAGGAATGTTTTCAGACATGTATAGTAGAGGTATGGCACCCGAATGATCTAGGTGGGCATGTGTCAGGAAAATAGCATTAAGCTCACGGGGAGATACATGAAGCGGAAATCTGTTTGTCTTTCTCAAATATATGCCATAGTCTAGGAGTATTCTTTGATGGTCGGATTCTATCATTACCGCCGAACCACCGATTTCTTGACAACCCCCTAGAAATGTGATTTGAACCAATACAAACACCTTTGAAGTAGAAATCTTTATTATTGAACTTGGATTGATTGAATAATGCGTTGATGTTTTTTGAATCGTAAAAGCATTTAAAAACTTGGTGGTTGACTAAGCCGGGTGTACGAGAATGGGAATTCGGATAGTGTTAAGGAAAAAAGAAGATTTGAAGGATAAGGCGTTTGTTACAGGCTTTCACGGAATCGGAGTAACAGGATATATAGTGATCAGACATATGATTGAAGTAATCAAACCACAACCTATAGGTTATATTGAAACCGATGCTCTGCCGGCCTTCGTAGGTATGGATGAAGATCGACTAAGTCTGCCTTTTGAACTCTTTAGGAAAGACGAATTAGTTTTCCTGCTCCCGAGATTTCAGCCGTATCGTCTGGAGCAAAGAGAGTTTGCACAAGAAGTTACTAAATGGGTTGTGACCAATGAGTTTCGAGAATCCGTTATGGTTGGAGGATTGGACAACCGCTTCAAACATAGCAACGAAGATATCTATTGTGCTTTAACCAAAACGGCACGCACCATTCGTGATGAATTGGATTTACCTGTCTTGGAAAAAGGGCTATATGTAACAGGACTCTTAGCTTTAATGTTAGCATACTTCGAGATGGATGATTTTCCTGCTCTTGCTCTACTCCCATACGCTGAGAGATCTCGTCCTGATCCAAGAGCAGCAGCCATTGCTACAAAGAAAATCAATGAACGCTATGGTCTGACTGTGGATACAGAACAGCTGATCAGCGATGCTACACTAATTGAACAAGAAATTCAAGAGATTCTTAAACAACAAGAGGAGAGGGTAAAACAAGAGCCCGATGGAATGTATTTGTGAGGGGGCTCTTTCAGCTCACTTCGATCCTCTTAGGACAGTTCTGTCTAAATATCTTTGCAGTCGCATTCTCTCATCACAGGAACTGCTCTGACTGCCCGCTTGAAAACCTCGCGTACTTTTTCTATATTGTTTCTGAAGATCTCAAGAACTTCCTTCACTGTGATCTTTGTTTTTGAGATCCCAGCCGCCCAGTTTGTTACAAGTCCTAGAGAGGCATAACACATCGATAACTCACGAGCCAATACGCTTTCTGGGACGAGAGTCATCCCGACTATATCTGCACCCAAGATTCTGAACGCCTTTATCTCAGCAGGTGTTTCGAATCTTGGTCCATCAGTACAGACATATGTCCCCTTTGAGAAATAGGGAACTTCTGCTTTCTCACAAGCGTCAATCAGCGCCTTCCTGAGTTCCACACAAAATGGGCGTGTCACATCAATGTGAACGAACTTGGCTGTCGAAGGTTTTCCTCGCCAGAACTCTATCGGCGTTATTCCATCATAGAATGTCCTTTCCCGGCTTTTGGTCATATCGATGAATTGATCTAGGACTACAAAACTGCCAGGTTCTATGTCAGGATTCATGGTCCCGCAAGCATTACTTGCGATTATTCTTTCGACCCCAAGCTTTTTCAGCCCATAGATATTCGCCCTGAAATTCACAAGATGGGGGGGTACACTATGCCCACTTTCTCTTTTCCCCGGAGCTGCATGACGAGGCAAGAAGGCTACTTCTGTCTCATCGATATTCCCAACTTCTATTTGAGGTGTAGAGCCGAAGGGTGTCCTCAAGACCTCTCGTTTTGCTTCATCTAATAGGTTGTATAAACCAGAACCCCCAATAATTGCTATTCTGACACTCTCTTTCATCTTAATCCTCTCCGCTTTGCTGACGACCGAGCACATCCAATATGTGCGCCAGGATAGTCTCATTTGAAGCAGCAATGAAAGAAAAACCTTCCTTTGGATTCAAAGGAGTTCTAGGCTTCCTTCCCTGCAAATCAGTAAAAACACCACCAGCTTCTTCCAGGATAATCCTGGCCGCCGCGATATCAACCACCCTTGAATATCCTCTCACATCTATGCAAGCATCTAAGCTACCTTTAGCTACGTAGCAGATCTCCAGAGCCTCACTACCCAAAGTCCTTGTCTTAATGTATTTGCACAATTCGTAGTGTTGGGAAACAAACCGCAAAGACCTATAAGCGTAAAAACTAACTAACGCCTTATCAATTCTTCTGCCCTTCGAGGTCATTATTCTTTTGCTATTCCAAAAAGCACCGTCCCCTTTTATGGCATGGAAGGTTTCCCCAATCGCTAAATTCTTTACTACTCCTACGGACAGAGAATCTGCCGTCTGACCAGCACGATACTTGCCTAAGGCCAGCGAGGTACTGTAAAAAGGTATGCCGGTTACCGCATTTGTGCTACCATCAATCGGGTCAACCACCAGTACAATCTCAGCTTCCTTTCCACCGACATACCGCTCGCCCATTTCCTCGCTTATCATATAGGTAGGGACGTTATACTGGCTCAGGGTTTCAACAATCACTCTCTCCGCAGCCTCGTCAATTTTCCTCGTTAATGTTTCGCTAGGATTAAGTCCTACAACGGCACCGATATCAAAACCCGAATCGATAAGAGAAAGAATTTTGCCTCGCACCTTGTCTGCTATATCTAATAGCATCTTCAGGTACTCTTTCATTAGTCTTCACCCATTCTATTTTCTCTTAAAATTTGAACTGCTCAGACGCTTTTATGTAGATTTCTTCTGCACATTGGTCCGGAGATAACTTGTCTGCCTCAACTATTATTTCAGGATTTTTGGGCTCTTCATATTGTGTTTGAAAACCAGGCACCGTTCTAGTATCGCCTTTCATGGCACGCTTATATATATCCCTCGGAGCACTGGTAAGCTCTTCTCGACTCATCTCGCGTTCTATACATATTTCCAGGGGACATTTAAGGTACGCTTCCATAAATCTTTTTATCAGCTCCCTTGCTTTATCACGATATCTTTGCCTATTGGCCGTAGCATCAAAGATCACATTTATGCCGTTATCTGCCAGGATCTTTCCCATATAAGCAAGTGCTGCATAGACGATATCACGTTCCTGATCTGAGTATGTGGGAGTGGGTGTTACAACTCTCCTTACTTCGTCCATACGGAGAAGCTGAACATGAATTCCGTTATCTTCAAGCCTATCTTTGAGGATATTGGCAGTTGTGGATTTGCCACTACCAGGAAGGCCGGTTATCCAAATCGCAAAACCATTCTTCTTATACATGATGGACCTCCTTCAGCACTTCAGATAAGAGTTCACATCTTTTGAATCGAATCTCTCTACTTCAATCATATTATGAATGAAATTGAACAGCTTCCTTCGTACATCAAAATCTAGATTGGGATACCATATTGGAGACGCAATAACTAGACATCGCCAAACATAAAAAGGCGGCATAACGGACAGTATTTCCTCGTCTTCTGTTTTCTCAAGGTAATTATCAATAAAAATCTCGAAAAGAGTGCGAAATTCGCCCTCAAGACGCCTGTGGGCTTGTAAAGAATAGAATAGATAGTTAACCAACATGCAAGTGACGTCGTCAGCCGGTTCTCCCCATTCTCCTCTGCTCCTATCCAGAACTGTGAAGTCTGAGCCTCTACGAAACATAATGTTCCATGGATGAAAATCACCGTGGACTTGACTGAGCCGATGTACTTTCTTCTTGATTTTCCATCTCCAGTCAATACACTTCTTTTCGATCTCTCGAAGTTCACCTTCATTTGTGAAATCAAGATCAGCCGGATAGCTGTCGAGTAGCCCCATTATGCACTCTCCGTGTCCGACCAGGTCGCGAATCCTCCGAATGTATAATGAAGGACTATTCTTTTTTACGGAGTGTATATTTACAAGATAGTTGGATAGTTCCTTGGTACGTACTTTGTCAAGCTCCACCAAATTCCTATTGGCTTTAATTCTTTCTAAATCATTATAATACTCAAGTCCTTCGATCTTTTCCGTCAAGAGGAAGAACTCCAGGCTGTCTCCAACCGATTTTAATGATTCTTCTTCGGTAAAAGCCCCAACGTCCACAGAACGGACGTGCTTGGGCAAACTGTTGAAAGTAGAGTGCGCCAAGAGCAATGACTGGGCTCGATCTGAAAAGTGATCATGACCGAAACCTCCTGGCTTCATGGTTCCTAGAACAACACTCTTTGTCTCGCTTTTGATTTCAAATTCTATTAAGTAGGGTTTCCCATAACCGAATCCTTTTAACTCTCCCTTCTCTATAGCCTCTTCAGTCTTTCCCAATTCACTTATGGTCCTGATTTTCACCTTGGCGTCAAATATCTTTGATAGGTAAGTCTGCAGTCTCTCTATATTTAACGTCGGCATTCTGTCTCCTCCTATCGATCGCTAAACGTTAGTCATCATCCCATTTAAAAGCTTCAAGCGTTTTATCGCATAATTTGGGAACTACTCTTAATCTTAAAGAATATTTATAAAGATGAAAATCTTTTACCAAGAACCAAGCTTAGAAGGGAGAAGAATGTCAGGAAAAATCAGTAAGGTAATTTCCCCAAAAAGGATTCAGAAGTTCTTTCGTTACAGTTGGATCTTCATTGTGTTTGCAGCAGCAGGCATAATTGGGGTTTATGTAATTACGGATTTTCCATCTAGAAATACGACGTTTACCGTAGCTATATGCCTCCTTGCAGTTTTTGGTCTAACATTGGGCATGAACGGGATTATTTCAACACTTCCTGAAGAGGAGCTGCCCGAAAAATGCGGAAAGCTGTTTCTGCAATGGCTTCTTACAACGGCAATAATTGGTATATTTTGCATAATAGCCATTGTTCTTTAGAAATCTGGAATTCTATAAGTCTGGTGACGCGAAGTGATAAATCGTGGGGGCATTCACAGGAAGGGAGAAGTAGATTTCTGTCAGCTCCTAGAACATTTAAGGAACAGTACAAAGCCTTCAGAAGTCGGTGCGATAGCTTGCTTTATTGGCGTTGTAAGAGGATTAGCTAAGAGTGGAAAGAAGGTGGAAAAACTCGAAGTTGAAGCATGGGACGAGAAGACGGAGGAGATTCTGACGAGTATTTGCGATGAGCTGAGAAGGAGAAAGGGAGTCTCTGAGGTTTATATCCATCACATAGTAGGAGCTCTCAGCGTCGGGGAAGATATTGTATACGTTATCGTGGCAGGCGCGCACCGTCAAGAAGTATTTTCAACGCTAAGAGAAGCTGTTGAACGATACAAAAAGGAAGCTCCCCTCTGGAAAAAGGAGTTCCTTGAGACGGGCGAATCCTTTTGGGTTTCTGAAGGAGAGTAAGCTGAATAACAATAGGGATTTTATGCATTGAAAAGACTGGTGCGAGGGGTGGGACTTGAACCCACGAAGGCATACGCAAGAGTGTTGTACCACTTTTTCTACGCCAAAGGATCTTGAGTCCTTCCCCGTTGACCGCTTGGGTACCCTCGCAACATAGTGTTTTGGCGTTTCGAATCTTAACTTTATCGGTGGGATGACTCTAACCGAGAGACTAGACGGGAACAAGAACTGATAATCGAACCTCGGAAATCGTGAAGGATTACGGTGCTATTACTCTTCTTACGTATCTCTAAATGGTTTCCTTCAATTCCTCGAGGAATTTTATTAGAATACGCGTTATTTCATTTTTCTCGTTGAGATAGAAAAGACGCATTTGCTGGCCAACTCTCATTTCGGTTACGACACCTTGACGGACCAAGGGTGCAATAACACGACTAACTGTGGAATGCGCCAATCTAGTCTTTCGAGCCAAATCAGAAAGATTATAGGGCTTTCCTCTCTTTTCTAGCAAGAATTGCAGTAATTTTGACTGTGCTGATCTTCCAAAGAGCTTGATGAGTTCAGACATGTTAGGCCTCCGAGCTTTAGCATCTATTCATCAAACAATATCTTGGTACCAATTTCTTCGCCCTTAACTGCTTTTATGACATTTTCAGGATTCCTTCCGTCGATAATCATAGTTGGAATACGAGATCTCTGTACGATTTTTATAGCCAAAGTATCAAACAAAGCATATTTGCCAGCCTCCTCAGTTTCAGATTTTAGGATATTGGAGAGCTGTTCAGCCGTTACTTCTTTTAGCAGTTTTGCCTCAGGATCTTTCTTTGGTGGTTTTGAGTAGACTCCCTCAACGTCTGTCGCGTTTATTAGTAAATCGACGTTCAGGAATTCCGCTAGAAGAGCAGCCACAGCATTCGTAGATTGACCTGCTTGAGTGCCTCCCATTACTATCGCTTTCCCGATACTCGATATTTTGCGTGCATCTTCAAAGCTTTCAGCAGGTTCGGGATAGGCATCATCGTTGAGAGCAGCGATCAAAACACGAGCGTTTAGGCGAGAGACCATGATTCCGATCTCATCACAAATAGCTTCTGATGCTCCTAGGCTGCGGAGTACAGAAATATATGTTCTCGCGATTTTTCCACCACCAACAACAACGTGAGCGACATTACCTTCAGACCACAGTTTTCTTAGGACCTCGCCATATCGCTTTATTAGGGAAAGATTTATTTCGCCATTCTTGTCTTCAATCAATGAGCCTCCAAGTTTGATTACAACCTTCACACTAATCACCAAGTTTGCGGTTAGAGAAGTTTTTATGTCAAAACTTATAAGCCTACCTCGTGAAACTCTAAATCAAACGATTCACACAGACCTCATGTGCTTGCTGGGGATGTAAAAGCCGCTCCTGAGAGGTGTTAACAGTTGTCAGATGCAAAATCCTTCCAGAAGTTTCGACTGAAGAGGATGTTGGAATTGCTGGAAGGTAAAAAAGGATATCATACAGAGCTCGTGTCATTGTATATACCGCCAGGTAGACAGCTGAGCGATGTGACAAACTACCTAAAGCAGGAATACGGTACCGCTTCTAATATCAAATCCAAATCAACACGAAAGAATGTTATGGACTCCATTACCAGCGTGATTCAAAGACTCAAGACGATCGAGGAGACTCCACAAACAGGACTCGTTATTTTTTGTGGAGCAATTCCGCAAAATGGTCAAGGAACTGAGAGAATAGAGCAGTACGTCATTGTTCCACCAGAGCCTATTAATGTCTTCAAATATCATTGTGATAGCGACTTCTTCTTAGACCCATTAAAGGAGTTGCTGAAAGAGAGGGGAGCATACGGATTGATGATTATTGATAGAGGTGGGGCCACCTACGCAATACTGAGAGGGAAGCATCTGGAAATTGTCCGCGACATATCATCGGGGGTGCCAAGGAAGCAGGACGCAGGAGGCCAGTCCCAAAGGAGATTTGAGAGAATTGTCGAACAGGTAGCCCATGAGTTTTACGTAAGAGCGGGAGAGTATGCGAATGACATATTCTTACAAACTCCAGACCTCAAGGGTTTAATAATAGGAGGCCCCGGCCCTACCAAAGAGAAATTCGCCGACGGGGGATATCTTGATTACAGATTGAAGGATAAGATTATCGCAGTACTTGATGTTGGGTATACCGAAGAGATGGGAGTAAAGGAACTATTAGGAAGAGCTAGCACGATACTGAAAAGCGTAAGATATATGGAAGAGAAAGCAGTTGTTCAAGAATTCCTAAGTCATCTTGCCAGAGATACAGGACTGGCTGCCTACGGCGAGAAAGAAGTCAGAACATACCTTAGACAGGGTATAGTAGGGGTTCTTTTGCTTTCTGAGGGGCTAGATATGACTAGAGCCACTATCGAGTGTCCGCAGTGTGATTATAGGCTGCAAAAGACCTTGAAAAGGAATGAATTAGAAGAGTTGGAAAAGGAGATAACTGAAAATACCTGTCCCGAGTGTAATAGTTCTAAGCTGAACATAGAAGCCGTTAATATTATAGAGGAGTTAGGAGAATTAGCAGAGCAAACTGGAACAAGAGTAGAATTAATATCTACCGAAACTGAAGAGGGTGTAGAATTGCTAAACTTAGGCGGAATAGCCGCCGTGTTAAGGTTCAAACCCGGGTCTTGAGATGGTGACAAGATTTGAATGATGAAGCTGTCAACAAGTTTGAACAGGAAGTCAACATGCGTGTTGATGAGGTTGCGCGTGCCAAAACGATATCTGAGGCAGAAAGCAGTATTGAGAGAGTTCAGAATACGCTAGGACAACTACTGGAGGTATACAATGAGAGGAATGACCGAGTAAAGTCAAAACTGGCCCAGGCAAGAATAAAATCATGGGATAGCTATCTCCAATACATCAAAGGAAAGAGAGATTTGATCAAAATAGGGGTTGCGAATGAAAGAGGACAGTTCTCAGTAGGCTTTCAAAGGAAGAAGCTTGTTATTGGAGGCGCTAAGAAATATAAGATTCAACCAGAAGATATGATTTCAAGGATCAAGCTAAGTGGAGTATTTCTTGATATGCTGAGAAATACAAAACTGAGCCAAGAGAAAATGACAGAGGCCATAAAAGCAGCCTATAAACTTTGTGTGCAAACCCAAGACCAGGATCTCTCCAAATTCTGCGAACGGCTAATTCAGAACTGGGCAAGGATTTCCATCGAATGGAAGATAGAGCTGCTTTCAATAGCCACAATAACTGCAATACTCAAAGGAGAAAAGGACGAAGTAAATGCATTAGTAGACAAACATTTGGATCTTGCATCTCAACTAAAGGCTCTTAACACGGGACAAAAAGAACAACCAATAAGTCTACTCGACGAGAGAGTTTTTAGGGAGATTTTCGGTTTCTTAAATGCGAAATATTTTGGTTTAACAGACCAGCGCGGGGGGATTATTAGAAAAGGATGGGGCAGGGAAATGAAGGGGTTCCTGGAGCTAGCCGAGCCTATAAAAGATATTTCGATACCAGAGTTCGTGCTTAATTTACAATTAAAGGAGTTTTTCCCGAAAGTACTCTTACAGAATAAAAAAAAAGCGGAATACTCCATAAAGATTGAAGGAGAAGACTAATCCTTAACAAGGAGTAGATGATACGAATCTCAGGAAGGTTTTTAAGAAAGAACCCAGACTGGGGGCTGAAAGGAGGTATGTCCATGGGTAAAGTACTTGCTGTAATCTCCGTATTACCGAGTGGCACAGATGTGAACCTTGAGCAGCTTGAGAAAAACATAAGAGATAACACCCCAGAGGGTGTCATGCTCAAGGAATCAAGAAAGGAACCTTTTGCCTTCGGAATAAGTGCATTAAAACTGAGTTTCCTCCTTAGCGACACAGCTGGGGGAACTGACAATGTAGAAAAGGCCATAAAGAGTCTCGACGGTGTTGGGGAAGTCAAAGTAGAATACATATCACTGGTCTAATCCAGTTCCGATTTTCCCAAACAGGATTCTTGGTAAGACAACCGCATCATCCGCGACTCTTCGATTGTTTTTCTTTTACGTGTAGTTTACATATCCCTAGTAATGGGTGAAAACAAGAGGGGCAAACCTTTTTTCCGCAGATTATGCAGATCTGAAGATTGCCCGTTTCACGCCTACAGATTTCACAAGTTTTTTTTGTCAAACCAATACACATCCTGCTCTTAAATACATGCAAGAAGATATACAAAAACGCAATTACATGGTGCAACAAGGTTTTTATGAAATACTAAAGACTGTGTTTAGTGCTATAAATATTCAATTTTTGATTCTTTATGGTGAGAGATTTGGAAATACGATTGCTTGTGACGGAAGCCAAGCAACGGGATGTGGGAAGATTTATTGCAAGACTCGATAATGAGTCAATGGAATTATTAGAATTACAGCCTGGAGACATAGTCGGCATAAAAAGCCGTAAGAAAACCGCAGCCATAGCTTGGCCTGCATATGACGAGGATAAGGGTAAAAACATCATCAGAATTGACGGACGCATTAGAAAGAATATTGGTGCAAGCATAGGAGAAAAAGTCAGTGTTAGAAAAGGTGAAGATAAATCTGCAGCTTCAGTTGTTTTAGCACCAACATCGATTAGCATTAATGTTCCCAACTTCGAACGAATCATCAAAAGAAGGCTCCTAAACTATCCGTTGACCGTTGGAGACACAATTTTCATCCCAATCGGAATAACCAGAGAAATACCCTTCATAGTCGTATCGACTGAGCCAAAAGACATCGTTGTTGTAAGATCTCGTACAGCTATCCAGATCAGCAAAAAACCGATGGCAGAAATTGCACGAATGCCGTATATAACGTACGAAGATATCGGGGGTCTAAGGGAGGCTATAAGACGCATACGTGAAATGATTGAGTTGCCACTCAAGCACCCGGAACTATTTAGTAGACTGGGTATTGAGCCGCCCCGAGGAGTTCTCTTTCATGGACCACCAGGATGTGGAAAGACGCTCCTTGCACGCACAGTAGCCAATGAATCAGATGCATATTTCATATCCATTAATGGTCCGGAAGTTATGAGCAAGTTCTATGGCGAATCAGAACAACGCATAAGAGAGATTTTTGAGAAAGCCGAGAAGAATACGCCAAGCATCGTGTTCATTGACGAGATAGATGCAATCGCGCCTAAGAGGGGAGAAGTCACAGGAGAGGTTGAAAGAAGAGTTGTTGCACAACTACTTGCACTGATGGACGGATTGCACGATCGTGGAAAGATCATAGTTATAGGCGCCACAAATAGACCTGAGGCGTTGGATTTGGCCTTGCGGCGTCCTGGAAGATTTGATCGAGAGATTGAGCTGGGTGTGCCAGGTATGGAAGAACGATTAGAGATTCTGCAAATCCATACTCGGAGCATGCCTTTGTCGAAAAGTGTAGATCTAAAAGAGCTTGCGGAAATCACGCATGGATTTGTTGGTGCAGACTTGGCAGCCCTATGTAGAGAAGCTGCAATGAAAGTACTGCGCAGGTACATGCCTGAAATCAATCTTGCAGATGAAAGCATACCTTCAGAACTCTTAGACAAACTCGAAGTTCGAACAAGGGATTTCATGAACGCACTAAAGGAGGTTCAGCCTTCCGCAATAAGGGAAGTGTCCATAGAAACACCAAGTGTCCACTGGGGAGATATCGGAAATCTGCAAGAAGTTAAGCAGAAGCTCATAGAGACGGTTGAGTGGCCCTTGAAGCAGGCAAAATCACTAAAGCGGATGGGAATAACAGCCCCCAAGGGAGTCTTAATGTATGGACCCCCTGGATGTGGTAAAACTCTCTTGGCGCGTGCAGTGGCAACAGAAAGCAAAGCAAATTTCATTAGTATCAAAGGGCCCGAAATACTAAGTAAATGGGTTGGTGAATCTGAGAAGGCCGTCCGAGAGATTTTTAGGAAAGCAAGGATGGTGGCTCCGGCTATCATTTTCTTTGATGAAATTGATGCCTTAGCTCCCAAACGAGGGAGAGATTATGGTGGTTCTTTGGTTACTGAACGAATCATAAGCCAACTCCTAACTGAACTGGACGGATTAGCGGACTCAAGGGATGTAATTGTATTGGCCGCGACTAACAGACCCGATATGCTCGACCCTGCACTGGTTAGGCCTGGACGGTTCGATAGATCAATCTATATACCGTCACCTGAAGAAGAAGCACGATCGGAGATACTAAAAATATATACACAAAAAATGCCTCTAGCAGATGATGTCAAAATAGAGCAAATAGCTGGAATGACTGAGAACTACGTTGGCGCGGATATAGAAGCTTTGTGTAGAGAAGCAGCCATGTTAGCTCTGAGAGAAGATTTAGATGCTAAGAGAGTTCATCGAAAACACTTTGAGATAGCTTTAAAGGAGATTCACCCTACTGTAAATCAGGAAATAATACGATGGTATGAGCGTCTGAAGGAGAGGTTCAAACAAACTCAGATTGGTCCATCACACGTAACATAGCCTGAGTATGGGAGGAAAGGTTATGAAACGACGGTATTGGGATCTTGTACCCCTGAGGAATGCCATATTAAACGCCATTGCCAAAAGACAAGGCATATTACTTGATAACGAACTCTTTACAATGCTTCAAAAGGATTTCAAGGATCTATCCTACACCAAACTGAATAAGGCTCTTATGGCGCTTGAGATAGAGGGGGTAGTTCACGTTTCACAAATCACAAAAACCAAGAGAAGAATTGAAGTCATGAAAGAAGGAGAAGGATTTCTGCTGGTCGGCGAAGATTAAGAAGAGCTCTAGACAGAATGAGGAACATCGAATTTTGCTATGCACCTTTTGCCCGAGTTATTTTTCTCTGTCCAAGTATGTTCCAGTACTCAACCTGCCCTCCAACTTCAAGTCTTGAGGAGACATCTTCTTCAACATTAGATAGCGGTATTTCCATCGTTTGATAATTCTCCATGTCCATTATCATGACGCTTTTGTCCGTTTTAGAAATTACCTGCCCAGTTCTTTTGTCAATCATTGGGGTTTCTACTGATGCGTCAGTTGGATAGACAACGCTCCGTTTGTTGTTATCAAAAAACCCTATAGCAACTATCCTGACTTTTGCGTGACCATGCTTTCCTGCCTTGGATTTTTCAAAACTAACTATTTTGCAGGGTTCATCACCGATGATTATGAATCTCCCAACCTTCAAACTGCCGGCTTCTGCCATACGTTTCTCCATTATGATGTCTCCTGTATCGGTGAGTATGCTTAAGATTGCTCAAGGTTTTTAATCTTTTCTTTCAATTAGACGAAAGATTCTTTTAGTGATATTCATCTTAACATTCCCAGACACCTGATTCCAGTTTCCGGCAGGGTTGATTGAGAATGTTCAAAACAGTTGGAGTAAAAGCTAAACCAGATGAGAAAGCCGTTGAAGTTACAGAAGAGGTTGTTAGATATTTAGGGAAGCAGGGATTGGAGGTCAGAGTAAGCGAAGAAACCGCTAGGAGAATGACCATCGAAGTTGATGCTGTGAATCTTTCAGAGATGGATGTAGACTTTCTTATAACTGTCGGCGGGGATGGAACGATCCTGCGTATACTACGAATTTTGCCTCCAGCTTACCCCCCAATTCTTGGAATCAACGTGGGCTCTATTGGCTTCTTAGCCGAGATTTTCCCGGAAGATATGTTCGATGCATTAGATAAGGTCCTGAAAGGAGAATTCGTGTTAGAAGAAGCATTTCAATTAGAAGCAGTTCTAGACGGCCAAAAGCTTCCCAAAGCATTGAACGAGGTCGCAGTTATGGGCAAGCAATTAGGCAAGATTCAGCGATTAGAGGTTTATGTAAACGGCAATTTCATCAATACAACTTTAGGCGATGGTGTTATCGTAGCCACTCCGACTGGCTCGACGGCCTACTGCCTGTCCTCAGGCGGGCCCATTATTGAGCCCAGTTTAGAAGGATTTGCGATAGTTCCAATTTCTGCGTTTAGAACAAGTATGATTCCTTTGGTTGTACCATCGTCCAGCGAAGTGAGAATCCAAGTGACCAAATCAAACAAAGATGCAGTTGCGATTGTGGATGGGCAGCATCAAACCATACTCAAGCCAGGAGACGACATTATTGTTCAGAAGGCAGAGACTTTTGTCCCATTTATCCGTTTTGAAGGATCATTCTACAGACGCTTGAGAGAAAAATTCCTTATCAGGTGACTGATTCTGACGGAGAGTAAACCAGTAATATTAGTTCTAGATACAACTGCATTTGTAAGCGGCTTTAATCCGCAGATGAGTGAGTTAGATCAGATGACAACATCTACGGTTATAGATGAACTGGGCGGCTCCAAAGCTAAGTTGGCAGTACAAGTGTCAATATCTTCAGGTAAGATCAGGATTGAAGATCCCGACCATGTCTCAATAGATGTGGTCAGAAAAGCTGCACGTGAAACAGGAGACATATCCTCCCTTTCTGAAACCGACATTCATGTCCTGGCACTGGCCCACAATCTTAAATCAAGGGGGACACCAATAATCGTTACAGACGATTATTCCATGCAGAATGTAGCGAGAGAACTTGGAATAAGATATCAAAAGGCAATCCAATGGGGGATAAGGAGGAAGCTGAAATGGCAACTCTACTGTCCCTCATGCTATGCGAGATATGATCCAGATTACCGCTCTAGAGTGTGCGAAGTATGTGGTGCGCTCCTAAAAAGAAAGCCTGTCGGCAAACAATAAAACGTAATAGGGTGTTTATCCTTTCTAATGAAGGAGGACGTTTGGGAGGATTCGAATTTGGGTGTTGACCTCAAGGACTTGGTTTTACCCAAAACTACCAATCTTGAGCAGTTGGCTGGAAAATCCATTGCAATGGATGCTCACAATACACTATATCAATTTCTCGCAACTATTCGACAGCCAGACGGAATGCCACTAATCGATAGCAAAAAGAGAGTCACATCGCATCTAAGCGGTTTGTTCTATAGAACAATCAACTTAATTGAAAAGGGAATTAAACCAGTATACGTTTTCGACGGGGTTCCTCCCGAATTGAAGCTAAGAACGATTAGGGAACGAAGAAAAGTTCGTCAGAGGGCAGAGAAAAAGTGGAAAGAGGCTTTGGAACGTAGAGATTTGAAGACCGCAAGGAAATACGCTCAAGCAGCAATAAGATTGACAGAAGATATGGTTGATGAAAGCAAGAAACTTCTTGCAGCCTTGGGCATTCCTTATGTTCAAGCACCGTCTGAGGGTGAGGCTCAAGCGGCCTACATAACGGTAAGGGGTGATACCTGGGGAGCTGGAAGTCAAGATTGGGATGCCCTATTGTTTAATGCTCAAGTCTTGGTCCGCAATTTGACTATAACGGGTCGTAGAAAATTGCCTGGCAAAAATGTATACATAAAGGTCGACCCTGAACTAATTGTTGGATTAGAAGTCCTGAATAAATTGGAGATAACCAGAAATCAACTTATCGACATAGGCATACTGATTGGAACGGATTATAATGAGGGCGTAAAGGGAGTCGGAGCTAAGACAGCGCTGAGTCTGATCAAGAAATATGGAAACTTGGAGAAGATAATTGATGTAAAGGCTTTCCAAATTGAGCCATCCATACAGCAAATAAGACGTATTTATCTCGAACCTAAAGTGACTGATAACTATACTATCCGTTGGAAGCCGCCGAATAATGAAAAGATAACCGCTCAACTCTGTGACGATCACGATTTTTCATATGAACGCGTAAAAAAGGCATTGGACCGACTGGAAAAGTCAATCTCTTCAGGAACTCAAGCAAGCTTGGAAACGTGGTTTGGCAGGTAAAATGCCCCAGCTTTCGTAAGGAGTCTTCTTGCGAGGGATGGAAAGAACTCAGGAAGACGTCTTGATCAATCGAGTCAATCTCAATCAATAACTAAAAACAGCAGATAATACCGAAACTCTGGAGAAAAGAGGAAAGAAGAATATACCGTGATCACTTCTGCTCAAGGAATTCGTCTCGCATTTTGAACTCTTCAAGGTGCTCCGCACGTTCAACTTCTTCAACTGGGTTGTACCATATTTTTTTAGTGCCGACGCCAGATCTGACTCTCCACCCAAAAGACTTCCTTTTCTTGTCTATCATTTCCCTGAGCTTGTCGATTCGCTGAGCTACTAACTGTTTTTGCTTATTTGTGATCACATCGTATTTTTCGAGAAATTTCTTCGCCTTATCTAAATTCGCAGTAAAAGTGTGCCAGAATCCCCAGTCTTTTGAAAGCAATTTAGCAATACGTTTTCCATTGAAAGTCTCCTTTTCATCTTTATCACTTGCTTCATGTTCCAGAAACAGGATTATGATATCCTTGATATCCTTCTCATTAATGAAGACAATTTGTGCTTTTTGCAATAGTAGTTCAGTTAGCGGTATCGTCGGATAGTCTAATTCTAGTTTACCTTTGAAATCAACAGTGTGATTCATTTCAAGCTTATCAAAGAATACGTCGATGTATGAACGGCCAGCTCCAGTAGCGTCCCGATAAATGCGTCTTGTTATGAACATGAAGGGAGTAACATGGCTTTTCTGAGGTTCGTATCCCAGGCTTTTCAAAAACTTGTCGACTTTATCCTCTTGCTTCCAGTATGCCATATAGTCTACATCCGTGAGTTTTCTGAAGGATTTGTGGATGGCTGCGTTGTTATGGCAATGGATTCTAACCGCGCCCGCACCCATAATCCTTAGAATTATGCCTTGCTCTTTTGCAGCAGCTGCAATTCTTAACCCCTCATCGAGTATTCGACTGCCTGTGGACAAGTCCGTCACCTCTTACGATTGCATATACCTAGTTGACTTCGAGTTATTAATCTTTTCTAGCCCGATGTGAACATGTAGTTCTTAATTTTGTTCTCTGTGAGATTTACCATTACGCCCCGCAGTATTCCTTCTCCATATTCACTTCCTGGATTCATGCACATCGTTCTGCCAACTTTTATGGCCCCTTTCCCTTCATGAATATGACCAAAAAGTCCTAGTAAAGGTTGATGTTGGTCAACTGCCTTTCGGACAGCTTTGCTGCCTACAGGAATCATCTTTATTCCATCGGAGCCCATAATAGGTTTGAAGTTCTTATCGAGAAGTGGCGCGTAATCTAAAGGAGTCACATCATAGGGAGGTACGTGGAAGTTGAATATGGCATTTGGCATATCCTTGATTTTAGCTATCATAGGTTCAAGAATCTTCTCTAGGTCCTCTTCTTCTATGTCTCTAGGGCAGTGCCAAGGTGTTATGTTTGCATAGCCGCTGCTTACCATCTCGTGATTATCATCGACATAAACGACTTCCCCTTCAGGATCGATGACAAAGTCTGAACTTCTCAATACCGTGGAAACCTCCATAGTATCATCATTACCTCCAGTCACGTAAACCTTTATGCCTGAGTCCTTCAAACGTTCTTTTGCAAGATCCAGCCAGTCTCTTAGGACTTTCAGAGCTAGGTCCTCGTAGAGTTTGTCAAGTGCTTTCGGTTTGTCACGTATCTTCTCTACCTCTTCAGGGGTAGTAGTATATGGGTAGAAACCAGCAGCACGAACATGCTTTATTAGATTGTTTAATTCCTCATCACCCTTTGCATTATATTCAGTTCCGTAGTATTTCGCTCTGTATGATCCATCAGACTGCTCCACGAGCGGAACCACCATCTTTCCTGTAACGTCCCCGCCCACGATAGCAACATCAGCTTTGTAGATCTTACAAGCGTTCAAGAACTTCCTCCAACACACTTCTGATCCGTGCAAGTCTGTTACGTAATAGATCCGAGTCATTGCCATACCTTACCACCTCTTTGCAAATGTGCCTATAAGGGTCCTAACGCGTCAGATTTTAACCTATTGGAATTTTGCGCCTATTTAAGTATTTCTGGCTGCTGCAGTCCCTGTGAGGTCTAGACACAAGAGATAAAAATCAAGTTATCGCAAAAGCAAGGATAGAACTCAGTATCGAGTTTAGGTTCCCTAAGAGGTAGATTCCCAAAAAAAATGGGGAGAAATGTGTTTTAGGCTTACTTTTGGCTTTAGTCTGGTGGAATCTCTTTGAATCGGAGGTCCATAGGAACGCCTTGGCTCTTTCGGTAGTAATAGAATATTGCGTACACAATAAACGGCGAGATACATAGCCAAAGGACTGTGCCTAGCAGGCTTACCGAGTCTATCGGACCACCAACGAATGTTGGGGCAGTTGTGGCGAATACTGTGAAGGTGCTTAATACTGCCGTTGCGAAGCCGAGTAGAGATAAGGCAGCCATGCCTTTCATCTTACCGTATGCGTGGAACAGCATGAGCAGGAAGATGATGAACAGTGCAAACAAGACTCCCAGCGCAAGATAGTCCACCATTGTCGGCGTAGCGCCTGCGAACGCTATAGCAGACATAGCACCGATCCAGACAAGTACGATGCCTACGACGGTCATAACAGCTGCCATGACCATCAAGCCTAGCCCGGTGCTACCTGTCCACGTCTTCTTGGACAGTTCTGGAGATTTGTCAAAGATATCCCTGCGTCTCCACGGGAAGACGATGCCTCCGGCTCCAAATATGACCCAGCCAATGAACCAGAGCGTGATTGTATATAGGATATAGCTTAGGATTGTTGTCAACGTGTAGAATACGTTGAACAGTACGGAGATAACCAGAGCGAGTAGTACGCAAACGTATGGAGAGCCCCTTCTATCGACTTTTGCAACCCAGTGAGGAAGCAAACCGTCGAAAGACCATGCGAAGAAGTTGCGCACTGGTCCGAAGGACATTCCCATCACGCTGCCGTATGTAGCGCCTATGAAGCCAAAGCTCACCAAGTGGATCAAAAGCGCGTTATCGCTCATGTAGAGTGCCGATGTCATTGCGTTAATCATTGCACCATATGCTGAGTAGTCATAACCCGCAGCATCAGCATAGGCATTCATGATCCAAAAGTCGGTACCAGCCCCGAAGTATGCGGATCCATAGAATAGCTCCCAGTATACCATGAAAAGCACAATTGATCCTATTAGGGCCAATCCCTGTGAGAATGTAACGCCTTTGATTTCACCAGCAGCACTTGTGGTGTATGTGGAGCCCAGAGTATTTAGGTTAACGTATGTCGTACCGGCCATAACAGTGCCCCAGTTCGATATGGTGCCAGGACCAGGCCATGGACCCCAACCTTCGGTCGGACCCAGAGTTGATATAGCAGTCTGATAGGCCGAGTAACTGTCATACGGGAATCGATAGGCCGGATCCATCCACGCCTTGTTGGCCGGAGACCAAAGAGTGTCTATTCGAGCTTGGACAGCAGCTGGGGTTGTGGTAAAAGCGATCGCCATATAGGCAACCAAACCAACCGTTGCAAGAGCCACTGTAATCCAGCTTAGAATCATGCAAACCCTCGCGCCCCGCCACATTATGATGAATGTTGTTATCAATCCGATACAGCCGAGGAAGAAGATAATCAGTGTGCTTTGCGTTACACTGTATATTTCAAAATCGCTTAGTAGTCTGCCCCAGGCGAGCATGCCGTTGTTTTGGGAGAGTATACCTTGATTCCAGAAGATGTTTGCAATACCATAGTTGATGTACCAAATGGTGCATGAGCCACTCCAGGATATCCCTACTAGAGTTAGACACCAAGAGGAGAATAACCCTAGGGAAGGATGGAGTGCTCGGCTAATGTACAGATATGTTCCACCGCTTCGAGGCATGCTTACCGAGAAAAGCCAGTATTCAGCCTGAATTGGGAACAGCATGAAGACTGTCAAAACTGCAAAGGGCATGTCTGCCCCCGGACCTACGGTAATAGGCCCCCAGATGATGTAAAGCATAGCATAAAGAATTCCTGGATTCATGAATGCATACATCAGTGCATCCCAGGCACTGATGACTCTCGTAAGCCCTGAAGCTTTTCTGATGAAGACTTCCTTCTCTTCACCCATTTGAACTACTTCCATTCCCTAATTTTGCCTAAAGGGTAGCCATTATGTTGTATATAATAGTTTTGATTCTCTGGAGGGGGAGCAGAGAGAGGCTTTTGGACGTTCTTTGATTTCAGCAAAGAGGACGTTAGATTTTTAAGAGTCCTTTAGGCATTAGTAGAAACAAAAAAGGTGAAGAGGTGGCTTTTGTGTCTGAATTAATACCGGAGGTCTTAGTAGCTCCGAGCAGGTATGTGCAGGGTCGCAATTCTATCAAGGAAATTGGTCATCACGTAAAACTGCTAGGTAAGAATGCTCTGTTGATAGGTGGTACAACAGCCCTATCACTCACCAAAGAGACGATATCTGAAAGCTTGGAAAAAAACGGGGTAAGCATCGTACACATAGAAAGTGGAGTGAAAGAATGTACTCATGCTACTATTGATAAGTTGACAGAAATAGGATCGAAGAACAGGGCAGAAGTTATAATCGGCGTAGGAGGCGGCAAAGTAGCGGATACATCCAAAGCTGTCGCTTCCAAGATGAGGGCGTCCGCTGTGACTGTCCCTACGCAGGTGGCAACAAACGCTGACGCAAGCGGGCTTTCGGTAGTTTACACAGAGAAACATGAATTTGTGGAATACTTATTCCATCCCAGAAATCCGGATCTTGTGCTTGTGGATACAGCGATCATTGGAAAGGCACCTTCCAAATTCATTAGATGGGGGATGGGGGATGCTTTGGCGTGTATGTTTGAGGGTGAAGCTTGCGCAGCCGAGCGCACCGCCAAAAACATACCTGGTGGACGAACAACAGAAGCTGCAGTCCAACTAACACGATTGTGCTTTGACAACCTCATGACGTACGGATTGCAGGCTGCAAAAGACGCTGACAAAAAAACAATCACGCCAGCCGTAGAAAAGATAATCGGCTCGGTCAAGCTTCTGAGTGCAATTGGTTTTGAGAGCTCAGGACTGGCAGCAGCCCACGCAACTCACAATGGAATGACCATTCTCCCGGGATTGAAGGCAGAACATGGACAACTTGTGGCTTTCTGTGTTATTAGTCAGTTGATTCTGGAAGGTAGACCCTCTCACGAGATAGACGAAATAGGTAGCTGGGTACATTCAATAGGACTACCAATAACACTTGAGGACCTCGGACTGGCAGCTGTTAAGGAAAACGATCTTTTGAAGGCAGCTGAAAAGGCCTGTGATCCTCATGATACGATGGGGAATATGCCTTTGACCATAACTCCTGGGATGGTTCGTGACGCTATAATAGCTGCAGACTCGTGGGGAGCAGATTTCAAGACAAGGTGTGAATAGTCGAAACGCTTTCCTCGCTTCGTTCTTTTTTTTGGAATTCTATATTTTGGACAAATACTAAGAAAATTCTCCAGACTGTAGCC
Source organism: Promethearchaeota archaeon (assembly GCA_048939465.1). Lineage (GTDB taxonomy): Archaea > Asgardarchaeota > Odinarchaeia > Odinarchaeales > JBHLKK01 > JBHLKK01. The sequence continues at coordinate 37,722 of JBHLPL010000003.1, forward strand.
TTTGGATTATCCTGTAGGGTGTGAACTGCTCCACACTTTCGGATGAAGCCTTCTTGCGAAGAGGAAGATAAAATCTAGTTAAGAAGGAAGACAAAATAAATAGAAAGGGAAGTTTTGATCTGCTTAGAGCTTCCTTTCTACATCGGTCAGTACTTCTTCAAATATGTCCAAGGCTTTGTCTGTATCCTCGTCGCCTACTGCCAGTGGTGGCTTCATCTTGATTACGTTCCCAACACCACCTACTGCGGATATGCCAAACAGGACGCCTTTTTCGAGACATCCGACAAAAACGTCTAGTGTTTCATCGGGAGCCGGTTCCTTGGTGCCCTTGTCCTTGACTAATTCCACTCCTACGAATAAACCAGGACCCCTTACTTCACCCATCATCTTGTGTTTCGGTTGCATTTCTTTGAGACGCTTTGTCATTCTCTGGCCTTGTCGTGCAGCCTTTTCAGCTAGCTTCTCTTCAAGCAGTACATTGAGTGCGGCTACTGCAGAAGCAGCCAGCACTGGACCACCACCCATTGTGAAGATGTGCCATTGACCTGTGTGAAAGACCTCATCTTTCACTAGATCGGATCTAACAGCCGCTGCGGATACTGGCAAACCTCCACCCAGAGCTTTAGCAGTTGTCATAATATCTGGAGAGAAGTTGAAGTACTCGGCGGCCCAGTTCTTCCCAGTTCGCCCCATACCTGTTTGCACTTCGTCATCTATCAGCAGGACATTGTAGTCATCACATGTCTCGCGGATTATCTTGAAATAAGTAGGTTCTGGTGGTGTCATGTGACCGCCGTTGCCCTGAATGGGCTCAATTATGAACGCGGCAACACCATCTTTGGATGATCCCCATTTCAGATGATGCTCCAATATTCTTGCACATTCGAAGTCACAACCTGGATATTTTTGTCCAAAGTAACAGCGATAGCAGTAGGAATTTGGAATTTGTGATTGGCCAGGATATCGAACAAAACCCTCCCGATGAGGAGCTTGTCCTAGAAGACCCATAAGGCCGAGAGTGCCTCCATGGTAGGAGTGATATACTGAAATTACTTCACGTTTTCCTGTAACCTTCATGGCTACCTTCAATGCGGTTTCGTTGGCTTCAGAACCACCACATGAGAAGTAGGACATTACGTTGTCTCTTAGTTTTCCAGGACAGATTTTTGCAAGCTTCTCACCCAGTATAGCTCTCGGTTCGTTTGTGAACATCGTCAGAGTATGTTGTACCTTTTCTAACTCATTTTCGACGGCTGCTATCACCTTTGGATGGCTGTGTCCTATGCCCAGAACACCTGCTGTTTGTGATAGGAAGTCTAAATATTCTTTTCCCGTAGAATCCCAGAATTTATCTCCTTTTGCTCTTTCTATTACAATGTCTGAGAATCCCCAGCCATGCATAACGTATTTTTTGCTCTTTTCTACCCATCCCATCTTTTTCCTCACCTATTTTCTCTTGTTTTTTTGTAAAAATGCAATTATTTGTGGTAGTATATAAGATTTTGGAGCAGAAAGAAACGCCGCTTTTGAGATAATATTGACTTGCAATATGACATTTTGCGTGCTTTCGCCAGTTCTTGACTCTGATTTATCAAAAAAACATATATACCATATTCATGAAAATAGTACGAACCCGACCAAAACATAAGTGGATTACTCAAAAGTGGGAAAAAGGAGGAAATCTTATGTACGGAGGATACTGGGGTAAAATACTTAGAATAGACTTAACCAATGAAAAGATAACCCATCAAACATTGAAAGACGAAATGGCCAGGAACTATATAGGCGGCGTAGGCCTCGCGACTAGAATACTGTATGATGAGATCCCTAAAGATACAAATCCGCTTGGTCCCGATAATGTCTTCGTTTTCGCAGTAGGGCCTTACCAGGGCGGCAGTGCAATTCTTGGTAGTGGACGATTTGCTGCTTGCGCAAAATCCCCGCTAACTCATATATGGGGGGAGTCCCTAGGCGGTGGGTATAACGCGGAAGAGTTCAAGAAGTGTGGTTTTGATGCCTTGGTAGTAACAGGTAAAGCCTTGAGACCAGTTTATCTATGGATTCATGATGGAGAGACAGAGATTAGGGATGCTTCTCATCTCTGGGGAAAAACAGATGGATTTGAGACAGAAGACGCTCTGAAGAAGGAATTGGGAGATAAGAAGATACAAGTAGCCCCAATAGGGCCTGCTGCAGAAAACCTAGTGCGATACGCAGGTCTTATCTGCAACTACGGACACGGATGTGCTGGTAGAATGGGTATGGGCGCTGTCATGGGGTCTAAGAAACTTAAAGCTATCGCCCTCCGAGGATCTAAGAAAATACAGATAGCAAAACCAGATGAGCTAAAAGCCATAAAGAAGGAGCTTCTGCCAAAAATCAAAGACGCTGGTTTCACGAAGGATAACCGTGATCTTGGACAGGCTATGGCTCAAATACCACGTGAAGATAATGGGCTCCTACCAATGAAGAATTTTAAGCAAGGACATTGGAGAGAGGGTGCCCTTAAAACGGGAGTTACACGCGAGGAAGGGGAGTTCAACGAAGTATTAAAACCGAAGCCTGATGCTTGCTCCAACTGTGTCATGGGTTGCCACAGACGCGTTACGATGCAGGGACCTGCAAAATATGCCATGGACAGCTACGGACCCGAGTATGAAACGGTCGCAATGATAGGAGCGGACTGTCTTATTGACAATTTGCTGGCGATAAACAAAGCAAATGAACTGTGCAATCGCTATAGTATGGATACTATAGAGTTCGGTGCGATGGTTGCTTTTGCAATGGAAGCCTACGAAACGGGAAAAATAACCAAGGATGAATTAGGTGGCATTGAACTAAACTGGGGAGACGGTGATGCAATGCTAGCACTGTTAGAGAAAATTGCCAGAAGAGAGGGGAGAGTTGCAAGACTATTAGGTGAGGGGCTAAAGCCTGCAGGAGAAGAACTGGGATGTCCCGAGATGGCCATACACGTCAACGGTGCATGCGTACCAGCTCACGACCCTCGAGCATTCCTCTCAATGGCTGTTGAAACTGCAACATCAACCAGAGGAGCATGTCACCTTCATGGATTCCCTGAGGCAATAGAGTTGGGAGTTACCTTCCCTGAGGCAGGTCCTGAGCTAGCCGAAGAACTGGATCGATTTGATACGAAATACAAGGGATTGGCTGCGGCAAAATTCCAAGATCGTCAGGCAGTTAACAACTCAACCGTATGGTGCTTCTTCTATGAATTTTCTGGAGTAGACTGGCCATACACAACAAAACTGCTGAACGCCGTGACAGGGTGGAGTTTGACGCCACAAGAACTCTTGAAGATAGGTGAGAGAATCATAAACCTACAACGAATGTTCAACATAAAACACGGCCTCACGAAAGCCAACGATACCCTGCCTAAGAGATTACTCAAGGAGCCTCATAAGGGAGGTGGCTTACAGGAGCAGCTAGCACCCAAGTTCAAAGTAATGATGGATGAATACTACAAAGCCAAAGATTGGCCAAACGGTATCCCAAGTGAGGCAAAGCTAAGAGAACTGGGACTGGACTTCGCCATAAAAGACCTTCCATAGAAATTCTTTTCTTCTTTTTTTCTCAATGTTCATAGACTTTAAAAAAATTTACAGGCATTTCAAAAACAGATCAGTCTCTTTTGAAGAATTAACCGCTATCCAGCACCTATTAAAGGAAAGAATGACACATTATCTCCCTCGTTCACCACAGTATCAAAACGTTCCAGAAAATCGATTTGTTTGCCATTTAGAACAATCCGAATACTCCTTCTCGGACGATCTTTTGTACCCATTATCTTTTCTTTGAAATGCTTTCCCTCTAATTCATCTATCTTATCTATGACATCGCGTATAGTCTGTACTCCAGAACTGTCTAGAACTATCTCCAGTTCCTTTTTACCCAATAATTCTCTCATATTTGCGTAGAATTTCGCTTTAACTCTTATTGCCATTACTTTGGGCCTCTTCTTGGTCGCGGAAATCATTAGTCTCTTAAGAATAATAGGGAAAGGAATATATAAATATAACGCCGTTATACAAGTTATTGATGATGGATCACCATCCTTAGTTGGGGATTCACCCAGACGAGACCGTACGAAGTAATTTTAGCTGTGTGGATCAAATTACGTAAGCTGGCCATCATAATGGAAATAACATCCATAACACATTCCATCAGCTATCTAGCCGATCTTTATTATCATCCTAGGGGGGTATTCGCTTCTTCATATCATTGAGCTTTGTCCGTATAATCTGGTTTGTAAGTTGTGGATCTACCCTGCCTTTAGTTTTTTTCATAACCTGTCCGATCAAGTAGTTTACCGCACTTTCCTCGGACAATGCATCTTCTACGGCTTCGGGAAACTCGGTGAAAACCTCATCGATTACTGTATTGATTTCTTCCTCATCGCTGATTATTGTCAATCCCCTGTCCCTAACGATTTCTGCCGGATGCTTTCCAGTTCGTACCATCTCCGGCAAGATGCTTTTGGCAATCTTCCCACTGATGACGCCCTCATCTATCAGACGCAGAAGATCAATGAGACCTTGCGTCGTTATTTTGGATTCGTTTATCTCTAAACCAGTTTCGTTTAGGTTTCTAAGCAAATCACCCATGATCCAGTTGCTAATCCGCTTTGAATTCGGATAGAGTTTTACACTTTCCTCAAAGAAATCCGCAAGTTGTTTACTGCCTGTGAGTACAACTGCATCATGTTTAGGCAATTTATATTCCTTCATAAGTCGAGTGCGTCTCGCGTCTGGCAGTTCGGGCATTAGTTCTTCGGCTTCCTCGATCATTTCTTTTGTAATGTCTATAGGTACCAGATCTGGTTCAGGGAAATAGCGATAGTCCTGCTCCGTCTCCTTGGTTCTCAGCGAAATCGTAATCCTGCGAGCCTCGTCCCAGTGTCGTGTTTCTTGCTTTACACTCACACCTCTTCTTAGTAATTGCTTCTGCCGAAGTATCTCATACTGAATCGCACGCCTTACCTCTTTGAAAGAAGAAACGTTTTTGATTTCTACTCTTTTTCCTCCAGCCAGAGATATATTGGTATCACATCTCATTGCTCCAGGTAGACTGCCATCAGATATTCCCAGATGTTCAATAATGGAGCGTAATTTGCGAAGGAATGTTTGCGCTTCTTCAGGAGAACGCATATCTGGTTCAGTAACCACCTCTAGGAGAGCCATACCGGCACGATTATAATCTATTAGGGCATAAGGAGACGTCTCAATAGAACCGAAATATGTAATGCGGGCCGGATCTTCTTCTAAGTGCATACGACTTATTCTGATTTTTTTGGATCTTCCATCTATATGTATTGTTACATAGCCGTTTTCGGCGAGGGCAACTCCGCCAACTCTATCATACTGACTTATTTGGAAGTTCTTTGGCATGTCAGGATAGTAGTAATTCTTCCTGAAAAAGAGCAATGTATTCGAAATCTTGGCATTCAAAGCCAAAGCTGCCATAATAGCATATTTTATGACTTCTTTGTTTACAACAGGAAGAGAACCAGGAAGTCCTATACAAGTGGGGCATACCAGTGTATTTGGCTCTTTTCCGTGATAATCGGCAGAGCAACTACAGAACAGCTTGGTTTTGAGGGTTGTAAGTTGAATATGGCATTCAAGACCTATTATTACAGTCTTTTCAACCTTTTTAGGGTCGGTTTCTTCCATTTTGATCCACATTCTCTTTCTTTTTTCACCCTTCCTCGTGATTTTCATAGAGTAGGCTTGATTTTTCTTCTTAGACCTTTTCTTTCAAAAGCATAGGCAACTCTCAGTATAATATTTTCCTTTAGGAAGTTTCCCATGATTTGTATGCCAATCGGAAGACTGCCATGGTAGCCGCAAGGCATAGAAAGTGCAGGAATACCTGCAAGATTTATTGCTGCCGTATCCATATCTGCCATATACATTTGAAGAGGATTTACTGTCCGCTCGCCTATCTTAAATGCCATTACAGGCGAGGTTGGACCAATCAGTACGTCAAACTTGCTGAACGCTTGCTCAAAATCTTGCTTTATCAATGTACGGATTTTAAGGGCCTTCAGATAGTACAGGTCAAAATAACCTGCGGTTAAGGCATATGTTCCCAACATAATTCGCCGTGTAACCTCCTGTCCAAAGCCTTCACGCCTACTCTCTGAGAATACTTTATTCCAGTCTCCAATTGCTTTCGCCCTAAGTCCGTATCTTATGCCATCATATCTTGCCAAATTGGAGCTTGCTTCAGACATTGCAATAATGAAATAGGTGGGAATTGAATACCTTATGTGAGCCAATGAGACTTCTTCATACGATGCTCCCAAGTTTTCCAGAGCATGTATTGCATTCCATACGCTTTTGGCAACTATTTCATCAGTGCCCTCGCCAAAGAATTCTTTCAGAACACCTATTTTGATGCCTTTTACATCATCTTTAAGGAACTTCAGATAGTCCCCAGATTTGACTTTGAGGGTCGTACTATCTTTAGGATCGTAACGAGCGACTTCACCTAGAAGAAGAGCACAGTCGTTTACATCCTTGGTCACTGGACCGATCTGTTCCAGACTACATGCAAACGCAATTAAGCCATAGCGGCTAACCAATCCATATGTTGTTTTTAGTCCGACAACGCCGCACAAGCTTGCTGGCTGCCTAATGCCTTTGGCTGTACGCTTATCTACGTACAGTTTCCACCAGTATCGCTCCCTAGAGCGAGAATTGTCTCATCGGCAGCCACTGCAGCAGCACTCCCGCCAGATGATCCACCAGGAACTCTTGAGAGATCGTAAGGATTATACGTCGGCCCAAAATAGCTATACTCAGTGGACGAGCCCCTTGCTAATCCTCACCGCGTAAGTGAGGATTTATCGCAAACTCGTCCATATTTGTCTTTCCTATGATTATACCGTCCTGCTGTTTAATGCGTTCAACCACGGTCGCATCATACGGAGGAATATAATTCTCTAACATATGAGATGCACAGGTTGTTCGGACTCCCAGAGTACATATGTTATCTTTAAACGCTATTGGAATGCCAGCTAGAGTACCTACGGGTTCATTTCCTCCAATCCTCTTATCGATCTCCTTAGCTTTTTTGGCTGCGGCTTCTCTCGTTAGGGTTACATACGCATTAATCCTGTCCTCGACTCTGTCTATCCTATCGAAAACGGCCGAAGTGAGTTCTTCTGCGGATATTTCCTGACTGAGTATTTTCTCCTTGAGTTCATGGGCGGTTAATTCATTCAGTTTTGCCAATCGGATTCACCTCTTAGATCATTTTGGGACCCTTAATGAAGTTTTTTTCCTTTTCTGGAGCATTCATCAGAGCGGCTTCTACGGGTAAGCATTCTTTTGGAGTATCGTCTCGATAGACATTCTTCGAGCCAGTGACATGGTATGTAGGCTCGACGTCTGAAGTGTCAACCTCATCGATTTCCCTGAAGTACTCCAAAATGTCATTGAACTGTGCGGTGAAAAGGTGTTTTTGTTCCTCAGTTAATTTGATTCTCGCCAACCATGCGATGTGCTCCACTTGTTCTTTTGTTATATGGGATTTCATAATACACCACCAAGAATTGCCCGTTAGGCAATGATAGGAATGTTCAAACATGTGAATTGCTCGCCGCTATTGCGGGGAACTTCTTGCTTCATGAACCGAACTCGCCCTTACGGGTAGAGGTTCAGTCTCTGCAGGCGTGAATTCGGACAGTTCCTGTCCTAGTGCTCTTTTCAGGATGTTTATCGTGAAATTATGGTCTCCATCGATTCCAAGACCATAATCGTAGACGTGCTTCCTTTCCCACAACTGCTTTTTAATCTTTTTTCCATGGCCGAAATACGTTTGTATAATTCCTCTGGGATCAAGCTTCAGAAATGCACAGCCAGCTCTTTCAGCCTTCTTTCTTCAATGAATTCTTATCTTCTTCCCTGTAAGAAGACTCCGTCCGAAAGGATGGAGTAGTTCAAAGGTTCTGATTTGTCTATCTCCTGAAAGGTGCTGTATTTGACTCAATTGGCACCAATTAGGGTAGATTGTGCTTGTGGTAACAGTTTCGGTATAATCTATAACGCAGGCATAAAAACTTGACTTTACAGCGATCTGGTTGAAGAATTGCTTACCGGAAATCTAGATGCTTTCAATCGTAAAGCTTGCGGCAAACCATTCGCCTGTCAACCAGAGTCCTTATCAACGCCCCAAGAAGAATGTTTTGGATTTCGATCGCCGGAACTCCAGAAGAGCATAAGGAGATCATAATTGAACGTGAGATTACAGACAAAAGCAGCAGAGTTGTGGACTCACTCCCAAGAACGATTGATAAAGCATCCTGATTTGCCAGAAGAACACACAGCCAGAATCTCTGAAGATCCTGAAAAAGAATCTTAACACAGCAAAAAGAAAGAGAAGAATGAGCCTCCCAAGAAGGTAGAAGCCACCGCCCAAAAGAAAGGATCGAGGGTCAGCACATATCGCGACAAAAATACAGCCCCAGGGGGTATTCTTTGGCTGAAAGAAGACTGTATACTAAAAAGGGTTTTTATATCTAAAATTAAGTAAAAACTAAGGGTGAAACAACTTGGTTCTAGAAGGTTTAGGAGGCGCACTGCGCAAGGCACTGAGAAAATTAATAAGAGCACCACTAGTTGACGAAAAGGCAGTAAAGGATTTCGTACTGGATTTGCAGAGAGCGCTATTGCAGTCGGATGTAAATGTTGAGCTTGTTCTGGAACTTTCAAAACGAGTAGAAAAGAAGGCATTACAGGTAGAACTCCCGCCAGGGATTAGCCGGCGTGAATATGTTGTTAAGATGATTCATGATGAGCTGGCAGGAATACTCGGCAGAAAACCTGTTCCGATCAAACTTCAACCGAATGCTGTTAACAAACTGATGGTCGTTGGCATCCAAGGTTCCGGTAAAACAACGACCATAGCGAAGTTGGCTAATTACTTTCGTAAACGAGGAACCAAGGTGGGCATTGTATGTGGAGATACGTTTCGTTTAGGCGCTTATGATCAATTAAAACAACTCGCAAGAAAAGTCGATATTCCGGTGTATGGAACGCCCGAGGGCAAAGACGCAGTTAAGATTGTTAAGGAAGGCGTCAAGCATTTCTCCGAGAACAACTATGGGTTAATAATAATCGATACAGCAGGTAGGCATAAGGAAGAGAAAGGCCTTATTGATGAAATGAAGATATTGGCAAAGGCGATAAGCCCCAATGAGATAATTATGGTAGTTGACGGTACGCTTGGACAACAGGCAACCATTCAGGCCAAAGCCTTTGCTGAAGCTACCAACATCGGTTCAATCATAGTCACAAAACTTGATGGTTCTGCACGAGGCGGAGGAGCGCTTTCAGCAGTTGCCGCAACAGGTGCTCCAATAAAATTCATCGGAACGGGCGAAAAAACCGACGAGATCGAGAGTTTCAATCCATCAAGTTTCATAGGCAGATTACTCGGTATGGGTGACATAAGAGGATTACTAGAGAAGATCAAAGAGGCCGAAGCCATCCCGGAAAAGGAAGTTGCCAAGGCATTCATGAGAGGAAAATTCACACTGAGGGACGTTATGGAGCAAATGGAACGAACCAGAAAAATGGGGCCCTTCAAAAAGATTCTCAGCATGCTAGGATTCGGACATCGTTTGCCTGAGGGGATGGAGGATATAGCAGAGGAGAAGCTAGATCGTTGGAAAGTAATAATGCAATCCATGACCCCCAAGGAGCTCGAGGATCCTAAGTTGTTGAATAGGCCGCGTATAAGCAGAATCGCAAGAGGATCAGGGACTCACTCCAAAGATGTCAGGGAGTTGATCAATCAGTATTTCATGATGAAGAAGCTGGTCAAGAGTGTAAGTAAACGAAGAGATTTGACAAAGATGGCAAAACAATTCCAAAATATATAGGTGTAAAACACCATGCGAAGGATACTCTTATTCTCATCGCAGGATCTTAGCGCTACAAAGGACGAAATCGATAGAGGCAGCGTTTCCAACTTAATATCTGATGTTTGCAGGTGCATACAAGCAACGTTCTTCCTTTCTCATGCTATCAGGAAAGACGCTCAGTTGTTAATACTTGATGGTGGGGATAAAGGCATCTTGATGGACGGAAAACGACTTAGATACCTAGGACCCGATGAGAGAAGTACTGCGATTCTAATCATGAAAGCTTTAGAAAAGCGAAAGGAATGCAACAGATTGTTTTATGAGTCAACTCCAGGGATGTTCGTGGGGCGTGGTCTTGAGGACATCATGTTGAAGAAGGCAGCAGAAGAAGAAGCAGAGGTTTTTTTTCCTGAGGATTCTGGAAAGAATCTGAGAAACGTTGACATGAGAGAGAGCGTTCTGGCCATCCTTCCTCTTAAGAGAGAGTTCGGAGCAGAAGGTGACGAGTTTTTGAACAGGTGTAGCGCCAAGGGTGTTAAATTCTCCAAAGGTGACTTCGTTGTGGACTCAGCCATACTTCTTTTAAACAATGAGATTGACCGGAGGATTATCTATGCAGAAAGGGGTGCTTGATACTGCATTAGGCCTTTTAACTGAACGTACTTTGTGCGATAGCTGTTTGGGCAGACAGTTTGCATTATTGGGGAGTGAGCTGGAAAACAAGGAAAGGGGAAGGGCCATAAAGACTGCTTTGGTCCTCCAGGGCAATCTGCTCATGGATGGTCCCAAAAAAAATGAGGGTAGACAGATTCTTGAAATCTTGGCAATCAATGGTATGTTTAGACCCGCTATGGCGTCTCTTGCAAAATCAGGAATTGAAGTTGACGAGAAGCAGAATGAGTGTTTCATCTGTGAAACTACAATGAGCCAAATCAAGGAGATCGCGGAGAAAACGGTTCAGAAACTGGGAGAATACGAATTCAATACGTTTCTTATAGGCTCGAAATTTCCAGCAAGATTCATTGAAAGAGAAGACCAGCTTAGATCCAGATTCAACATTATATGGGGAGAATCTATAAAGAGCGAAATGAATCGTGAGATTGGAAAAACGGTATTGAAGACTCTGAAAAAGATGAAAAAAGAGGTTAATTTCACCAATCCAGAAATAGTTGTCGAGCTGATTATATCGGATGCCCAAAACGTAGACGTATCTGTCAGAGTGAATCCTGTTTTTCTCTATGGCAGATATAGAAAGCTTCTGAGGGGGATTCCACAAACGACATGGCTATGCAGAGAGTGCAGGGGGAGGGGATGTGACAATTGTGGCGGGACCGGCAGGATGTACGAGACATCAGTTGAGGAGTTAATTGCCAAGCCATTACTTGAGATAACAGGAGGAGAGAGTACGAAGTTTCACGGTGCTGGACGGGAGGATATAGATGCCGTCATGCTAGGATCTGGAAGACCATTCGTAATTGAAATAAAGGAAGTCAAGAAACGGTTCTTTCCTCTGGAATACCTCGAGAAAAAGATAAATGAATTTAGCAGAGGCAAGGTTGATGTCCATGGTGTAAGGTGGGGTAGCAAGGAAGACGCAAGAAAGATCAAGGCATTTTCCCGAATCTCGAGGAAGACTTACAAAGCAGTAGTAGAACTTGAAGAAGATGTAACAGAAGAGTACACAAAGAGAATTGAAAAAGAACTGACCGATGCAACCATTTCCCAAAGAACCCCTAATAGAGTTGCGCACAGAAGAGCAGATAAAATTCGATTGAAGAAGATTTTCAATATTGAAGTACACAGATTAGAGAAAAGAATGATTGAATTGGTTATTCAATGCCAAGGAGGATTATACGTTAAAGAACTAATTGATGGTGATGGTGGAAGAACCACACCTAACATCTCTGACATCCTGGGAGTAAGAGCTGAGTGCAAATCACTAGATGTTATTGATGTAGAGTCTATTAGCGAGTATGAGAGCGGGTAAACGTTTATTAAGTCTACAGTCTTAACAGGCACATCTTAGGAATTTTGCAGGAAGGATAATAAATGAGGAAGTCCAAGGGATACAGAAGAGGGACAAGATATTTACTACGCAAGCATCCAAGGAAGAGAGGACTTGCACCGTTAGGTAGATTCCTAAGAGAATACAATAAAGGACAAAAAGTTGCAGTAATAATCGATCCAAGTATGCATAAAGGTCAGCCTCATAGACGGTTCCATGGAAAGATTGGATCCATTGAAGATAAGAGAGGTAGGGCATACATAGTCTCGGTAGCTGACGGAAACAAGAAGAAAACACTTATAATCCGACCTGAGCACATTCATCCACACGTGGGGGGATAGGGTCTGGTTCAAGAAAAAGTCGAAGAGAGGCCTTTGACGTTAGCAGAGGTCAAAAGACTTCTCCTCAAAAGAGGAGGAGAAGATGAGCTTAACTACGTGCAGAGAATAACCCTAGACTATGTTAATAAAGTGACTAAACTCACTTCAAGAGATTCCAAGAAGCTACTAAAGATATTGACATCGCTTGGAATTAGCACAAATACAAGCATCCAGATAATAAACTCGATGCCAACTACAAGGGGTGAACTGCGGGTTTTTTTGTCACAAGAAGCCAACACGCCTTCAGAAGAGGAAATGAAAAAGATTTTGAATAAGATAAAGGAATTTAAGGACTAAAAGGCGTTTTTTGCCACACTTGGGGGAACCAAAGATAATGAATCATAGTAGTAGTAAGAGAAGTGAGAGCATTAAGGAGAAGAGGTATGAAGAATACGCCTATGTTCTGGACTATTTGGGAGAAGGTCACCTAGATGTTCAAAAGCAGAGCTATTCAAAAGAGCCGGTAGTTCAAGCACTGGGAACGGAGTTGTTCACCCTTTTAGAATTAGTCCCAAAAAAGGGGGCAAGAATAGTAATACACGAGCGCCTTTATATTGGAGTGAAAGAACGGGAGAAAATAGATCATGTCAAAAGAAGAGTGGACTATGAAAGGTTATCCGCCACGGCGAAGGCTGAGCTACCTTATGCTATTGAGAAAGTGATAGAAGATAATAGTAGACGATTTCTCAGATTCTTCAACAGGGCGCATCCTTTGACTACAAGAATGCATCAACTTGAATTACTTCCGGGCATTGGAAAGAAGATCATGTGGGAGACCCTAGAAGAGAGAAAGAAGGGGCCCTTCAAAAGCTTTCAAGACCTTGGTGAAAGAACGCGTATTCCGGATCCAAAGAAGACGATAATCAAACGCGTTATGGCTGAACTCAAAGGTGAAGACAAGTACAGAATTTTTACCAGAAAACCGTAGAATCTTTATGAAAAGACCCCCAAGAACCCGCGACTGAACTCATGGGCTTCTATGCGGAAGGGTTATGATTATGACAACCCGAGACAAATCCATGAAGAAATCGTTACTGAAAACAACTATTCTGCTTTTGAGAAAACACGGTATTCATCCAAACAAAAGGAAGGGTCAAACATTTATTATCGATGAGAATATCATTGACCGCCAAATCTCCTATGCAGATTTAGATTCAAAAGACGTGGTTCTCGAAATTGGCTCCGGATTGGGGTCATTAACATGCGCCCTTGCAGAGAAAGCAAGAGAGGTGATTACAATTGAGGCCGACAGACAGTTTACCGGCGTCCTAGATGAAGTGTTGTCGAATTACGATAACGTAAGGGTCATATTTGGAGATGCATTGAAACTTGATTTACCAAAAGTAGATAAAATCATTTCAAACATTCCCTATAACATCTCCTCTCATCTTACCTTCAAGATATTAGACATGAAGTTTGAAAAAGCTATTCTAATGTACCAATTAGAGTTCGCTAAGAGGATGACTGCAGCAGTCGGGAGTAAGGACTATGGTAGATTGACAGTTGGTGTTTACTATAGAGCTCAAGCCAATATTCTTGAGGAAGTTCCTAAAACGTCATTCTATCCCATGCCTGACGTCGATTCGGCCATGGTAGAGCTTCTGCCCAAGGAACCGCCTTTCAATGTACAGGATGAGGAGAATTTTTTCCGAGTTGTACGCGGCATATTCATACATGCAAAGAAGAAGCTGAATGCTGCGCTTAACCATTATCTTAGGCAGATCGGAATCAAAAAAGAGGAGGCCAGAAAGATTGTTGCGGGAATTCCGTACAGAGACATGAGGATTCGTAACTTGGAAGCTGAAAAAGTTGGCATCGTATCAGATCTATTATACAAAAAGCTGGGAGGGCTGAAAGAGAACCAAGGCTAAATATAAACTAGCCCCAGATACCGCAATGAGCTTTCCATCAGACGCCTAGTTTAGGCCACTGCACCACTCAGAACCACATGTTCCTTGTTCCTTCATGGTGGAACAAGGGGACCCCTTGTTCCTTTATGGTGACTGGGTCATTTTCCGGAAATTCAGCTAAATAATCTGTCGCTCTTCTAGGGTAAATTCTCCCAAAAAATACTAGTAGGAAAAATATCGAAAATTGTTAGAAGTCAAAACTGATTCCTAATTAAAAAAAAATATCAAGGCTA
>JBHLPL010000040.1:0-15966 GCA_048939465.1 Promethearchaeota archaeon
TTATACCTTTCACTCTCGATATTCATATAAATCATAGTATAAAATGTAGGAAAACGTTTATAATGCATGCTTATTTATAACTGGAAAAAGAAGGATATTAGGGGTTAACTGTTATGTTGGTCGCAGTTGAGAAGAGGAGGAAAAAGAAAGAGAAGAAAAAGGAAAAGGTATTGACGGAAACTCAATCGGTCTGTCCCGACTGTTTCTTGGATGAGAAACCCAGACTTCTTACTGCAGAAATCATTGAGCGAGATGGAAAAATCTGGATACGTCGCACTTGCCCCAAGCACGGAGAAATTGAGGAGCTTTACTGGGGCTCATCTAAGATGTATAAGAAGGCCAAGAAGTATGCTCATGACGGTCCTGGTATCCACAATCCTCAAATAAGAGCCGAGAATCCTCTATGCCCTTTAAGCTGTGGTTATTGTGGAATTCACAAGAGCACCCCTGCCTTGGGAAACCTTGTGGTCACGAATCGATGTGATCTGAATTGCTGGTACTGTTTCTTTTTTGCAGAAAAGGCGGGATACGTATACGAACCTACGCTTGAGCAAATCAGAGAGATGGTTCGGAATTTTAGAAGGGTACGGCCTTCTGCTGGAAAAGCGCTCCAGATTACTGGCGGAGAGCCCGCCATGAGGGATGATATTATTGACATTGTAAATCTGGTCAGGGAAGAAGGGATTACCCACCTCCAGTTCAACACCGATGGCGTAAAGCTTGCTACCGATCCCGAGTTAGCTTCAAAACTCAGAAAAGCTGGAGTGAATACCCTTTACTTAAGCTTTGATGGCACAACGCCCAAAACCAATCCCAAGAATCACTGGGAAGCACCGTACGCAGTACAAAACTGCAGAAAAGTGGGTTTGGGTGTTGTTTTTGTACCGACTGTTATCAGAAGCGTAAATGACGGTGACTTAGGTAACATAGTTCGCTTGGCGTTCGATAACATTGACGTCGTCCGTGGCGTAAACTTTCAGCCGGTTTCCCTGACAGGCAGGATTGCACGTAGAGAGCGAAGTAAGCTTAGAATCACATCTCCTGATGTGATCAAAATGATAGAAGAGCAGACTGAGGGCCAGATAGCAAGAGAAGACTGGTATACCTGTCCAGTCACAACAGGCATCACCCATCTCGTCCAAGCTCTAACCGGGAGAACACAATTCGAACTTACAAATCATTTTGCCTGTGGTCTGGCAACATACGTTTTCAAAGACAACGGCAAGTTGATACCAATAACAAGGTTTGTTGATGTGGCTGGTTTCGTTGAATACGTCAATGAGAAAGCCAGTGAACTGAACTCCGGAAAGAACAAGTTGATTACTTCTTTGAAGATACTTCTCAATCTCAGGAGATTTATTGATAACAAACAGAAGCCCAAATATCTGAAACTTTGGAGGCTTCTCATAAAAGTCCTGCTGCGACATGACTATAGCGCTCTGGGTTCGTTCCACACTAAATGTATACTCCTTGGAATAATGCATTTTATGGATCTTTATAATTATGATGTGGAACGAGTCAAGCGATGCAACATAGTCTATCTTTCTCCAGACGGCAGAATAATTCCATTCTGCGCATTCAATACACTGTCAATGCTCTATCGAGATAAAATACAATTAAGGTACGGCCTACCCATAGAAGAGTATGGAAAGGTCCGAGGCGCTGATTTGAAAGCAGATTTGTATAGAAGAGACTTGAAATCACTGAGGAGTGGAGAGATATATCAGAAATTCTATAGCGCAGTGAATTAAAGATCTGCCCCTCAACTCGGAAATACAAGGCGTCAAGAAAGATGAAGCAACCAACGCTGGCCGTAGACGCAATAATCAAAACCAAAAACGATAAGATTGTTTTGATTAAACGCAACTCTCCCCCGTTCCGAGATTCGTGGGCCCTTCCCGGGGGGATGGTTGAATACGGTGAGACCGTTGAGAATGCTGCTTTAAGAGAGGTCCGTGAAGAAACGGGCCTAGATGTTATTATAAAGAATCTGGTAGGCATTTACTCTGATCCTTCAAGGGATCCTAGAGGACATGTCATCTCAATATGCTTTTTAGGTGAAGAGATTAGCGGTACTCTGGTTGCCGATACAGACGCAAAGGCGGTTGGAACCTTTTCAGCAGAAGAACTGGCCGGACTGGATTTAGCTTTTGATCACAAACTGATGCTTAGGGACGCAGGAATTCTGGAATCTGCCTAGACCTCGATGGAAAGAAGATCTCTTGCCAGAATCACCTCACCGTCAAAGATTCTGCGAGCTTGCAGTACTAATCTTCTTTCGGTGTCACTGCCTTTTCTCCACCAGTGGGTTAGAACCAGCTTATCAACACAGGCTTCTTTTGCAACTGTTGCTGCATCTTTTGGCGTGGAGTGCTTGTGTTCGTGGGCAAAGTGTGCCATTTCATCAGGAAAAGAACACTCGTGGATCAGAATTGCGCATCCTTTGGCAAATCCTGCCAGTTTCTCAAATGGGGCAGTGTCTCCTGTATAACAGATTCCCTCATTCCTTTGTATCCTGTATGCAAGGTTGGTAGGATCGTGAACTGTTTCAAGTGCGGACAATTCTCCAGACTTCTCTCCCGACTTCATAACGTCTACATCAAACCTGAACCTAAATCCTTCAGTGGGGGTATTCGTAGCTCTGAGAAGTCTGCTGATTGAGTCTTTCACGTTGTCCGGACCCGCGATTTTCAGAGGAAGAGTCCGCCCCGACAGCCACATGGTCCAAAGAATAGACACTAATCCTGCTATGTGATCGGCATGTGCGTGAGTTACTGCAATCATTCTTATTCGTTCGAGACAAGCATCTTCTGGATTCAGATTTAGAAGTTTTTGTGTAGTTCCTTCTCCACAATCAAGCAGCAAATCATGATCCACAAGTATGGCTGAAGTAGTTCTTGCGATTGTGGGGATGCTTGCCGATGTTCCCAAGAATGTAATCTTCATAACTAAAGAAAACGTCTGTATCATACTTAAATCAATCCCGACGAAATGTCTGGTTGAGTCAAGGCTCCTCGATTACGGAATTGTTTCTAATCGGTCAAGGAATGTGATTATCGCAAGAACTCAATGGAAGAAGCGCCTGAAAGTACGAGCATGTTGTAATCTTCGCAATTTTTTGGCAGGATTTTATGAGAAGACCAAAAGGTATATATTCCAGTTGTAGCAGATACTAACTTGTGGCTCTGGTCACACCATTGGTTTGGGAAGTTGATGACGATGAGAAGCCAGGAAAAAACCGAAAGAACAACAAAGAAAAGATATCAACAAGATGAGAACAGCCTGAACCAGATCTATCGCATAATGGAGCTAAACCGGAAACTCCTGAGTCTTAGAGAGCAATTATTAGAAGACGATATTATGGGACCAAACGAGCTCGAAGCTGCAGCATGACTGTTTCTTGGCTCCCTAAACCCCTAATTTTGACTGATCTCTGATCTTGATTACTCAGTTCATTCTTCGAACTGATGAATCAAAACACCCGGAACAACAGGAGGTTTCTTGATCCTACAGAATCAAAATACCCTCTTCTGTTATGTCGAAGTTGTGGATTCTTATACTGTGAGAAGTACCCCTCATTTTCCTTACCATCAACGTGCGTGCAAATTTCTCTGATGTTTTTTCCAATCCAAGCACTATTATGCCATCTGCTATGAATTGCTCAACATCGAAGCGACTGAGTTTATCGCTCCCTCCTGGAATCTCCGTAACTATGAATGATGTACAATCGAGCTGGGCCACGCCGTAACAGAAACGCTGTATATCTCGTCTTAGCTCAAAGAGATTATCATATTGATAGGCCAGGGGGACTATGGAATCCAGCACAAATCTCTTTGCTCCGACCTCTCCTACGACACTTGCAGCCTTGTAGAGCATAGCATCTATTTCGTTCCTTCTCAGAATATATTTCTCTGCAGAGGGAGCAGATATCCTTGTGCTTATTGCATCTATTATGGCAAGTTTTCCTTCTTCTTCCAGCTTATCTAAGTCCCATTTGAAAGCTGAGAAGTGATTCTTCAGTTTACTGGGAGTTTCATCCATCGCGATGTAGACTCCCGGCTCGTCATAGTCCACGATTCCCTTGTAAATGAATTGCATAGCAAATATGGTTTTTCCTGTTCCTGTATTTCCGGTGAGCAGGTATGTTCCATCTCTTGGGATTCCGCCGTTGATTAGCTCATCCAAACCAGGTACTCCCGTTGGGACTCTTCTTTCAATTTCCATATGGCTTTTGTCACTCATTTCCAATCACCTTAGAACCATCTCATAATATCCTTAACAGTTCTTCCGGCTTCACTAATCCTGGCAATTCTCTCGTAGATTTCTGGTAGTATCTTATCATAATCTATCTGTGAATTATTATTAAAATACTCGGCCACAATCTCCGGGAGATGCTCTTTAAAAAGCATAGGATTTTCATTGGTATCCAACACTACGACAAGGCATTTGTCTATTTCCGGTCCGGCATAGTAACTTGCAGCTCTTAATCCTCCCGTATTCAACGCCACAGAGCATGGATTTCGAGAAGAGACAGTATGCGTGCTGTATACGACTGTGGCCTTATTAGAATCAATCTTAACATGTGGTGGGTGTTTGGCCTCCACGATAGCTCCAACCTCGTTATCCCAACCTATTATGACTATCCCACGGGCCATGTACATCTCACTCATTTGAGCAAATCTACCATAAATCCTCGATTTTCTCCAGAGCCTGCAACACATTCAATTTTTTCAGATATTTTGGATCAAACTGCCTTTGCAGGAGCTCTTGAGCGATTATGCCTCGAATTCTGTCCGTCTTCTTTATCAGATGTGGAATTACCAACCCCTCAGAACTAGCAACTGCTAACAAGAGGGGTATAAGAACGGGTGATTCTCTAATCTTGGAGGCATCTACTTTCACCTCAAGACCTATGGACGCTTCTTTTCCCATCTTCTTTATGCTTTGGATGTCTGCAACATAGTCCCTCGAGGAAGCAACCATGGGACCTGTTTGAACCCGGTACCTTCCTTTAGTAGTGAACGAGTAAATCTGGACAATCTCTCTTCGGACAAGATATCTCAGAATCGATATTAGAGTATTTGGATCCAAGTTCATTATGACTTCAAGTTCCTGAAAATTCAACACATCTCTTTTGAGTGAATTGATCAAAAGGTTGAAATCTTCGATGGTCAGTTGATTGCTTTCCAGAAAGACTCTGAAACCTATCGATTCGTTGTCTATCTCTCTGCCTCTTGTCCTATTATTCAAGGTGAACAAGTACTTGCTGGGCGTATTAATAAGGTGGAACCTAGACGGTAGAAAGTTGATGGGTGATATCATATACTCTCGCAGATAGTAATGAAAAATATCTACTATTTCCTCAACGGTGTCTGGGTTTCCTTTCCAGGTCCTTAGAATCTTTTCGTAGCTTTTTTCGACTTTTTCTATTATGAGCTTGAGTTTCTGTTGAAACGAGGGAACTGCCCGATCCACTATCGCGCCTATCGTCAGGTATTCTCCGCTCTCACAGAGGATTTTCCTTCTCCCAAAATCAATTATCCTGAGCGGGTGTTCTTCTTCAAATATCTCTCGGGAGAAGAGAGATAACGCTGATATAAACCCAGAAATGAGTTGTCTGTCAACCTTGAATTCTGTGGTCCCTTCGTGAGTTATCAGATAACCATGTCTATGAATCAATATGAAATCGTAAAGCTTAAAATTCACCCTTCTTGCGTAAGGTGGTACGTCATTAACCAGCAGATTCCGTCCCGCATAGTCGTTTTCATTTCGAGGGATTCTCGCGTGGTTTTTGAATTGTCCAGAATCAAACAACTATACCACCATTCGGGTAGTTCCTCCCTGCTAATTATATTCTACTTTTCAATGTTATTTAAACATTTCATTGCTTCATTGCGATAATTACACTAGAACCTGAGATTCTCGCAAACCGAAGATAGAGACTGAAACCAAACTTGGAACCAGAATGCGGCACCGTTCTTGAACACGTATTCAGGGGATCATGAAGGGAGCTGATATTTCGAAAAGCCCTGATTGGTTGGCGACATCTTGGTTGCACTTGGGTGGCAAAATCCAAAATCTAAAAAAGGAGAGCAACAATATCTTCTGTTAGCAAGATAGTACCCATCCAGAGGGGATAACGTGGAACAAGTATTGAGACGACTGTCTCACTATCTGTGGGAGCTACCGCAGCAAGAACACATGTATGTCCGAGGGCTTGTGTACGGTGACATGAAGTTAGTTGAATCACTGGTCACACTAGCAAGAGGGGCAAAAGAAGAAAACGTTCTAGATAAACTAACCGAAGCAGCATCCCTTTTTGGGGTTAGACGTGTTTTGGCTCTACCCAGTGTCCATGCGGGACTTGGCTTTCCTGAAGGAAGTATGGTTGCTTTCGGATCTGAAGGCGTGATCAGTGTAGCGGGGATAGGCATACACTGTAACTCGGGCTTGAGGGTATTGAGTGTTCCATTGACTAGAAGTGAGGTACTATATCGGATTGACGAGCTGGCAACCAAATTATTCGAAAAAATACCTTCAGGTATAGGTGCAAAATCACCTATGAATCTTAGTCTGGATCAAGTTGATGAAGCCATTGTGAGAGGTGCAGAATATTCGATCTCTCAAGGTTATGGATACAACGAGGATCTAAGGTTTATGGAGCATGAGGGTCGAATCACAAAAGCCGACTCCTCGACGATAAGTAAGAAAGCCAAGAAGAGGTGTCATTCGAGAATTGGTGCGCTGAATTCCGGAAGACACTACGTAGAAATCAGATATGTTGACGAGATTTACAATAAAGAAGAGTTAGAAAAATACGATCTATTTGAAGACCAAATTCTTGTCATGATTCATAGCGGGGCAACCCCCCTATCTGATCAAATCTTCACGGACTATTCTGTTTCTCTTATCTCCGCAGCCAAAAAACACAGGATTCCTTTTCGAAGGAGGGAATTTGTATCTGTTCCCTTCTTGAGCGAGGAGGGCCAAGCATTTTACTCGGCAGTCAAGGGATGCAGTAATTGCTCATTTGCAGATAGGCAGGTTATTTCGCAACTCGTAAGAGATGTGTTCAACGACATCTTTGGTGTCTACGAGAAGGACATCAAGACCTTTTGTGATTACGGATATAACACCATAAGGGAAGAGGAACATAAAGTCGAGGGGGAGACTGCACGGTTCCTGGTTCACCGGAGAGGGACTGTAAGGGCCCTCGGACCTAAGAACGACGAGGTCCCTAAGGAGTATAACCTCATCGGTCAACCCTTCTTTATGGGAGGTGGACTTGGAGACTATTCCTACCTCCTTCGGGGAGACGCCAAGGGAATACCAGAGACCCTCAATACCGTTCCCTTCGATTCCGGAAGGACTATCCCCAGAATCCAGGCCAGACGGCAGTTGCGGGGAGAGGCTATACAGAAGGATTTGGCCTCTAAGGGGATATTTGTCAAAAGAAAGAGTCCTGAAACAGTGGCAGAAAACGCGATGAGTGCGTACAGATCCTCAACCGAAGTCATGAACATGCTTGAAAACATCGGACTGGTTTCCAAAGTGACACGAATAGCGCCGCTGGTCATACTTAAGGGCTGACTTCCTATTCTCTTTCTTCGGAAGACAAAAAGATGACCATCAAATATGAAAAAACGCTAAGGGCAATCTCTGTGGTCTTATCACCAACAGGAATCGCCATAATAGTCTCTGGAATTTTCTCCTTTGGGTTCCCATTGCGCGCAAGTATACTAGATCCAGTTTGGGTCTTCATACTCGGTACGATCTTCATCGGTTTTCTCCCTATAAGCGCAGTAATCTACGAACGGTCAAAAGGAAATGTTTCATTAGAAGTCCCAAACCAGGAAGAACGGACATACTTCCTTGTCTTGGCTGTCTTCTTCTATGGTATTGGGGCCGTCATTTTTTACCTAATCCAGTGTATGATCATGTTTGTTATCTCTGCAGCCTACATTACGGTGACATCTACAGTTACGGCAGTAAATTCTAGGACCAAGGTCAGTGTCCACGCAGCCGGCGCTGCCGGGCCTTTGACGGCTATCGTGATGGTCTACGGTATATGGACGCTCTTTGTTTATTCCATTGTCGTATTGGTTGTCTGGGTCAGATTGGAGCTTAAGGCCCATACATCCAGTGAACTTCTAACCGGGACCATAATTGGCATAATCATGACTGTATTGACCCTTCTTCTGCTACTTCCGTTGTGGTCAGTTTAGGTAGGTTATCCTCCAGATCCGTGGCAGTGTCATCAGATCTGCGAACTGGTCATAGATTTGGGAGCGCCAGCATTCCGTCTTGAATGAGGCGTTGATATCTGCTTGTTTTGTATCTTATAGCGGGGTTTTTGTATTCTTGAGGCAAAATCTTTACCAGACTTGCAGCAATACTTGTAGAACCAGACATCATATATGCTCAATATTAACAATACCCGGAAGATATGAGCATGATAGGTACTCTAGAAAATTTGAGTAAGTTGTTGAAAAACTTTAAATACAATCTCACACCAATCACTTCGAGATTAAGGCGGAAGAGTAAATCGAAAGGCAGGGTGGAAGGGCAAGGAGGGTGAGGCCGCCAACTGCATTCTACTGCTGAGTAGTGTAGAGCATCAACGCCTCTTGTTTCAAAGGGTGGGGGGCATGACACGAACTCTCAAAGTCAAGAAAATCATAAAGCGCGATGGTAGAATCGTCGACTTCGATCCAGACAAGATCGCAAATGCAATCTTCAAGGCAGCCCAGGCTCTGGGCGGAAAAGACAGATCGATAGCGGTCAAACTGGCGGATCAAGTTGTATCCATCGTCGAACAAAAGTTTGGCGCCAGAAAGGTCCCCACCGTCGAAGATGTTCAAGATGTTGTTGAAACGGTTCTGATCGAAGGCGGACATGCCAAGACTGCAAAGGCCTACATCCTGTACCGACAGAAGAGAAAGGAATTGCGAGAAGCGAAGGCACTGCTTGGTGTTTATGATGACCTGAAGCTATCGCTGAACGCTGTCAAGGTTTTGGCTGCTCGGTACTTGCGGAAAGATGAGAATCGGAGAATAATTGAGACCCCAGGTCAAATGTTTCACAGGGTGGCCAAGGCTATAGCCAAGGTAGATCTAAATTATGGTAAGAGCGCCAGTGTGAAAAAGATCGAAGAAGAATTCTATAATATGATGGCAAGCCTGGAGTTTCTCCCGAACTCACCGACGCTTATGAATGCAGGCACAGAAATTGGAAACCTGTCAGCCTGTTTCGTACTCCCGGTTGAAGATTCCATGGAAAGCATCTTTGATGCGGTAAAGAATCTTGCCTTAATTCACCGAAGCGGAGGAGGAACAGGCTTTACGTTTTCGAAACTGAGACCTAAAGGTGATGTGGTCAAGACAACCGGTGGAGTTGCTTCAGGTCCTATATCCTTTATGAAGGTGTTTGATGCTGCCACCAACGTCATAAAGCAAGGCGGCAGACGTCGCGGAGCAAACATGGGCATACTGAGAGTAGACCACCCAGACATACTCGATTTTATTGTGGCAAAGGAAAGAAATGACGTTCTTACCAACTTCAACATTTCCGTTGCAGCTACTCACAGATTCATGAAGGCTGTGAAGAATGAAGAGGATTATGAATTGATAAATCCTCGTACACAAAGAGCAGTGAAGCGCCTATCAGCTAAGAAGGTATTTGACTTAATCGTAGCTATGGCTTGGAAGAATGGCGAGCCCGGCATTATATTCATCGACAGAATTAATGAATACAATCCCACTCCTGAAATTGGGAAGATCGAGAGTACCAATCCTTGTCTTGGTGGAAACATGCTACTGTCTACTGAAAATGGACTAGAAAGATTGAGCGATATTGCTACAGAAAATTCTGACAAAGGAACAAGGATATCAACCGATAACAGGGTACCGGTCAATGCAAATGTTGGAAGACAACCACCTCTTGATGAGAACACGGAGAACGGCACAAATCTACATAATAGCGTAAGAGCTTGGAGTACTGGTGAAAAGGTTGTTTACAGGCTTGTAACAAGCGCCGGTTATGAACTTGTAGCTACACCGAATCATAGGATACTGACAACGGAAGGTTGGATAGAATTAAGAGATTGCTTAGGGAAGAAGATCCTGATACAATCGGGAGAAGGGATATTCAGTAGAAACTATAAACTACCATTCCCCGTAAAGAATGAGTTTACTGGAAAGAATGGAAGAAGATATTCATTCTCCCTGCCTTCAGAGTGGTCAAAAGAATTGGGCTTTATTCTTGGCTGGGCAATAGGTGACGGCTGGCTGAGAGAGGGAGATAAGGACTGTAGAATAGGATTCTCTTTTGGAGACGATGACCTAGAAGTCTTTGAACATCTTAAACCCATCCTAAATGGCTATTATGGCAGGGAGACAAAGGAAATCCAAAGAGAGAATAATACTACGCATCTTTCTTATCCCTCAAAATTCTTTGTGGATTATTTTAGAAAGCTTGGCGTTAAGCCTGTAGAAGCTATCAACAAGGCTGTTCCGGATTCCATTTTTACTGCTACTAAGGAGGCGGTTACTGGGTTTTTGCAGGCACTCTTCACCGCAGATGGAACCATCGGAACGTACGAACCTTCCAAGAATTACTACATAAGGCTTACGTCAAAATCAAGAAGATTGCTGAAAGAAGTGCAACTCCTGTTATTGAATCTGGGGATCAAATCGAGGATATACAATAGATGTAGAGAATCAAGAAAAGGATTTAAGTATGTAACAAAGTCAGGCGAGAAAAGATCCTATACTCTTGACGGGATTTGCTTTGAACTAAACATCAGTCGGGAAAACATACCGAGATTTCTGGACGAAGTCGGTTTCTTTGGAAGCCGACATGAAGAGAAAAGAAGGAAGCTGAATAGAAGGTACTATTCTGACAAATTCGAAGATATGGTTACAGAGATAAGACCTGCCGGCAAAGCAATTGTATACGATTTTGAGGAACCAATAACACATTCAGGAATCTGTAACGGGATTGTGGTTCACAATTGCGGGGAGCAGCCTCTTTTGCCCTATGAGTCCTGCAACCTGGGTTCCATAAACCTCTCAAAAATGGTTGATGGTGGAGATGTCAACTGGAAGAAACTTGGAAGAACAGTTGAGCTAGCTGTCCACTTCCTAGATAATGTAGTAGACGCAAACAAGTATCCTCTTCCTGAGATTGAAAACATGACAAAAGGCAATAGGAAGATAGGTCTGGGTGTAATGGGCTTCGCAGACATGCTCATTAGACTCGGTATTCCATACAATTCCGAAAAAGCTCTAAAGACAGCTGAAAAGGTTATGCGTTTCATTCAAAGCGAGGGCAAGAAAGCATCTGAAGAACTTGCAAAGAAGAGAGGGGCGTTTCCAAACTTCGAGAAGAGCATATTCGGTGTAGCAGATGAACCCAAACTCAGAAACGCCACTGTTACCACAATTGCCCCTACAGGAAGCCTGAGCATAATCGCCAATTGTTCTGGCGGAATTGAGCCTCTTTTTGCAATATCCTTCGTTAGGCGAGTCATGGAAGGGGCTGAACTCATAGAGGTTAATCCAACCTTTGATGAAATAGCGAGGGTTGAGGGCTTTTACAGTGATGAGCTTATGAAGCGGATAGCCAAAGCAGGTTCAATTCAGCATGTGGAAGAAGTTCCTCCGGAAGTTCGGCGCATCTTTGTTACGGCTCACGATATTGCTCCTGAGTGGCACGTAAAAATGCAGGCCGCGTTTCAGAAGTATGTTGAAAATGCTGTCTCGAAGACTGCCAATCTGCCCTACGACGCAACTCCTCATGATGTTGAAAGAATATTCTTGCTTGCGTACAGGTTGGGGTGCAAAGGCATAACTGTCTATAGGGACAGAAGTAGGGAGTCCCAGGTCATGAATATTGAGTTGCCTGAGGCCGAACACCTAGGAGATCAATCAGAAAGAGAATCAGTATCCACCAGTAGTTCTAATCCAGATCATTCTAATTCACCTGATACCTGTCCGGTGTGTGGTACTAAACTGGTCCATCAAGAGGGCTGTGTTATTTGCAGATCTTGTGGTTGGGGAGTGTGTGAAGGTTGAAGAAATATGGGAAGCTATTGACCTTTATTGGTACTGGAGACGGTAAAACGACAGCTGCCCTAGGCCACGCCATAAGGGCGGCAGGACACGGGAAAAGAGTCGTCGTCCTCCACTTCATGAAAGGGAGAGAAAATGTTGGGGAATATAAGTATTTCACGAGCGACGGAGAGAGGGGGATAAAGGTATACCTGTGTGGCTCTCCCCGGTTCTTGGTTACTATCGAAGATAAATGGGAACATCTGGTTAAGGCGAAGGAGAGCTTAAAGCTTGCAAGGGAGATTCTCGCCAAGAATAGCTGTGATCTCTTGATTCTTGATGAAGTCCTCTATGCCATAAAGTACGGGTTGATACGAGAAGAGGATCTTCTGTCCTTGGTGCAGCTTCGAGGAAATACCCACATAATTCTGACTGGAAGGGAAGCCAGCAACCGTATTCAAAAGGCGTCCGATATTGTCACTTTAATGAATGAGATCAAGCACCATTATAATGCCGACAAGACCACAATCCTTGGCCTGGATTATTAGAAAGAGAGTGATGGTGTTGGTTGTAGCTTCCTTTGATATCGTGCCTATCGGGACTGAGGAAACCAGCGTCAGCGATTTTGTGACAGAAGCGATAAAGGTAATAAAGAAATTCCAAGACTTGAGATACACACTGACTCCGATGTGTACAATCCTTGAGGGAAGTCTAGATCGTGTGATCGAAGCAATCATGAAAGCGCATGATGCGGTGTTCAAGGTAGGGGCCAAGCGTGTTATTACTAATATTAAGATTGACGACCGAAGAGATGTCAAAAGGAAAATGGAAGATAAAGTAAAAGCTGTCGAGGATAAACTCTAGCTCTTTACAGCCTTAAATATTGAATCCACAAACTCGCTTTCTGGTTGGAGCCCCACGACCTCTACCTTATCATTTATTACGGTTTTAGGTACTGCTGTTACACTATACTCAAGTGCCATGTCCCTGAACTCAATCGACTCGATCATTTCCGACCTTATTCTATTGCTAGCGACTGCCAGTCTGTGCGCTAATCTAACCATTGCAGGACAGTACGGACACGTGGGCATTACAAAGACCTTTATGTCCACAGGTTTGCCGAGCTTTCTCAATCTCTTGAGAGTATCATCACCTAGGTACGCCTCGCCTTTAGATACATCAACGATACTCTCTACGAAAGGACCAAACTCATAACCTGATGGAATGCCTGAATACCTTACTCCGTAGTCCCTTTCACCAACAATTATAGTTGTAGGGTGCCTCTTTACACCCAGTTCCTTTGCCTTGGCTTCATCTTTCTTGCAGTCGTGTTTTTCAATGCTGACTTTTCCTGACAGCTTAGCGACCTCCTTAAGAAGGTCCAAAGTCGTATCACATACAACGCAGTTTTTATCACAATGGAAGAATAGGATTCTTACATCTGACCTCAGATCATCAAACATTTCCTTTACATGTTTCTTTGTGTCCTCATCAATCTCGACAGGCAAAGTACTCCCTCCTGCGAACAGTTCAATCGAATCAGAGGATTTCCTCCCGTGATTCTTCAAGTCTTTTTAGGGCACTGCTGTACCATTTAGCTAGCGCCTGACGAATTCTCTCTTTAACCTGTTGTCTAGGTATAGCCTTATAATAGTATTGTCGCCCTCCTCGGTCTATCAGTGTTTCTTTGCGAAGAGCAAGCCCTTTACTTGCCAGATTTTGAAGAAGTCTTTGGGCAGTAGGTCTGCTCTTCTTCATGAGTTTCGCCATTTTATACACAGTTATGAAACTGCCTTCCTTCAGAAGCGTGTTATATGCTTCTATTTCCGAGGCACTTAAGGCAATGACACATTTCAGCAGATCCTCAAAATCGACAATCCCTGATGTAATCTGAGACTTTATGTCTTCTATCTTCATCGGTAACCCTCGATTGTTTACGTATGTTGAACAAACACGAAAAGTATATAAATACTTTGTGGCAACTACTTCTCTATCTTTCCCCGATTCATTGAGCTTGAACGTGGGTTGGTCTTTTGAAGGAAGAAGAAGAGCTCAGACGCATAAGAGCAAGAAAGATGAAGGAGTTGATGGGACGTATGTCAAAAGAGGAAAGCGGTGGAGAAATACCCACAGGAATACAGCATTTGACTGATTCGAATTTTGGTGAAATTGTTGCGAAAAGCTCGGTGCCCGTCATTGTGGATTTCTGGGCGGCCTGGTGTATGCCATGCTTGGTGATGGGTCCGATATTTGAGTCCTTGGCGAAGAAATACGCCGGAAAAATGGTCTTCGGGAAAGTTGATGTTGATAAGAATCCTAAAACCGCAATGCAATTTGGAGCCAGTAGTATACCTACTTTTATAATCTTCAAGGGAGGAAAGCCGGTCGAACGCATAATTGGGGCAGTTGGGCCGCAATTGGAGGAGCCAATAAAGAAATATGTCTAAGCCCCTTCATATTCAAACCTCAACTTTTTTATAGTCAAAGCTTATAGTCAAAGCGATTCTAGGTAAAGCAATCTGCATTAACTGGAGAGGATGTTCTTGGAAAAGAAGATCTTAGTCGCAGTAGACGGAAGTAAGGTATCCGATAAGGCCATGAAACGTGCCGTTGACATGGCAAAGCCAATGGGGGCAAAAATCGTAGCTGTTCATGTTCTTGACGTGAGAGTCATAACTGTCTATGCTGAGACATCTGGGGAATCTCCGGAAGAGGTTATCCGGAAGTTTGAACATGTTGCTAAAAAGTATCTTGATTATGCTAAAGACATAGCCTTAAAGCATAACGTGCCTGTTGAAACCAGGATTCTGCGGGGAACCCCCTGTGCACAAATAACAAAAGAAGCAGGAAAGATAAAGGCGGAGCTTATCGTTATGGGTGCTAGCGGCATGCATGCTACTACCAGGAAGTTCATCGGAAGTACAGCCGAAAGATGCGTACGAATGTCTTCTGTTCCGATTTTGCTCGTAAAGGACTAAAGGATCGCCTACTCTTCTTTCTTGATATCGCACAGTTTTTGCATAGAATACTGAATTCTGAGAGGAGACTAGATTGAATGTGGAGCTCGCTACCCAATAACTACGCAAACCTTATAATGATTAACGATTAGTATGTGAGTGCCCAGCTAGATTGAGATGGGGAGGATGATTTTGCAGAAAAAAATCTTAGTGGCTGTTGACGGGAGCAAAGTTTCTGATAACGCCTTAGAAATCGCTATTGATATGGCAAAACCTATGGGAGCAAAAATAGCAGTAATAGCCGTTATTGATGAGAGAGTTGCTGAAATTGTTTCTAAAACCTGTGGAGACCCAATAAGCGAGATAACTCGTGATTTCGAGGAAGCCAACAAAGGATACTTGGAACGTGCCAAGAATATTGCTGCAAAGAAAGGTATGCAGATTGAAACAAGACTCGTTCGGGGAACGCCAGCAACGCAGATTGCGGAAGAAGCTGAGAAATCAAATCCATTTCTGATTGTCTTGGGTTGCCATGGCTTAAGTGGCGGGATTACCTCCCGAGACAAGAAACTCATAGGGAGTACTGCTGAAAGGGTAATACGAATGTGTTGTGGGCATGGCTTTTCACGCTCGATACTGCTTGTCACAGAATGATTCTCTTTCTGCCAGAATTCCAGGATCTTGTCAGTTGAGTTTTAGAACATATGTTCTAACAAGTCCATCCTCGCAAAGCAATAATCTTAAATACTTGCTTTTCTCTGTGCCTTTGCAGAAGCCTCAATGGAGATAAAAGGAAGGAATAATTGATATGTCGAAAGAAGAAACTGCAAATCCAGCTCCTCTTGGTCTGGCGGGTTTTGGTCTAACCACAGTACTGTTAAATATAATAAACGCTGGGCTCGTACCTGTTGAAAGCATTGGTATAATTCTTCCCATGGGTCTTTTCTACGGAGGGCTGG
>JBHLPL010000041.1:0-15749 GCA_048939465.1 Promethearchaeota archaeon
AAGTATCAAAGCTGTAGTCTCTCCGCAGTAGATCGGTATACTTCTTTTCAGAAAGGAAACATGTCCGGCGTGGTCCATATGGGAGTGTGAGAGAAAGACTCCGTTAATGCTCTCTTCCGAATCGTCAGATTGATATATCCCTTCAATCTTCGGAAGTACGTTCAGATCCTTTAGTTCCTTCTCACTCTTTGGCGTAAGATAAGCAGAATAGTATTGTTTCCTGGCTGCAAAAGACATGCCAAAATCCAGAAAGATGCGAGTATCGCCATCTTCCAATAGGACCTTGTTTCCGCCAACTTCCGCCACAGCTCCGTAGAAAGTCAATTTCGTCAATTACATCACCTCCACAATTCTAGTTCCTTAAGCTCACCAGCAAATAGGATAGTACGAATTCACTCCAAGTTAATTCCATTTCTCTGCAATCTTGCAGTCTATAAACATCAATAGGGAATCTCACTGTTCCTCGTCCCAGTTATTACCATTAAGGGCATGGATTAGCCTGGAAAGATTCCCCTTTCTGACTGGAATCGATCTCTTTACCTGCTCTATTTAGACCATACTGTGTATAAATGCCTGAGCGAATTCTCTTTCCACTCTGGTCGCTTGGGCTCGTAGAAGCTGGGATATCCATCATGTTTGACGGCTTCTTCAGCTGATTTGCCTTCTTCTATGAGCTTCTTCATCTCGTCTTTGACAGCTTCAAACCAATCAAGCTGGATTTTGACCTCGGCTTTGTCACAGATCGGTCCATGGCCGGGGATGATTCTCTCTGCGTCCATATTGAGTATTGCTTTAAAAGCCCGAATCCATGCATCTGGATCTGAGGTTGGATCTCCGGCCCAAGGAAAACTTTTGGCAAATATGATGTCGCCTGCAAACAGTATACGATCTTCTTCAACATATACTATGGAAGATCCCGCTGTGTGACCGCCGGTATGGATTATCTCAACACCGTCGAGTTTGTAACAATCGTCAAAAGTCTTTGTGGGGAGGACGATTCTAAGATCTTTCAGTAGCCATACCCTTTCAGGTGCGTTTCTCTTCATTTCCTCGATCATTCTTTCAAGGTTATTCGGCGTCCATATCGTTTTCAGATTCTCTTCCATTCTCTCTTTCAGCAATCGATGGGCAACTATTTCGCAATCCTCGAAGGCCTGATTTCCAAAAACGTGATCTGGATGACAGTGGGTAAGCAAGAGATGGGATATCGGTTTCTTCGATATGGACGTTATGCTACTCCTGAACCTAGCTCCAGAAGCTGGAAACTGTGCGTCTACCGCTGCTAGGCTGTCCTCAAGAATGATAACGCCCACATTTCCACCCGTTTCCCCCTCGGTATTTGCATATACCCTTTCTGAAATCCTGTCAAGTTTCATTCCATTACCTCCTTCTACTCTTGTGAGAATGGGTTAACCGACTGATAATCTCGGGGATGAGGAAGATTAGCTCCTCTATGTCTCCAACCACGAAGTCCGAGACTTCAAGCATTTTTTCATTGATTTTGAAACCGGAGTATTGTCTATTGAGTATGCCTATTTGAGCTTTCTTCATTGCAATCACATCATTAAGTGAATTGCCAATCATTATTGTGAAATTAGATTCCTTTTTGAGGGATTCAATGATTTCTCCTTTACCATCAGCATTTGCGCCAGAACAGATAAAGTCCTTTCCAACTCCTATGTGTTCACCAACTCTCTCAAGAGAGTCCTTCTGTTCTCCAGAGGCTAGATATACGGCAATACCCATACCTTTTAACATCTTAACCAGGTCTTGAACCTTTGGAGAAGTCTTTCCTCCAACCACACCTATGTAAGGTACACTTCCGGCTGATACGTCTACAAGAACCGTTAAGGTCAATAGCCATTCAATTTCATGTGCATTCTTCAAAGCATATATGGCCTCCCTGTAATCTTGAATGGTTACAGTCTCATCAGACAGAATTGCCGTATGAATATCCTCTTCAGATACACCTCCTTCTGTGTAGAGTAGATAGGTACGTATTTTATTCTTCTTTATGTAGGTGCTGATTGTCTGATTATGCTCGGGGTAACCGGATATCACCTCCGGATATACGTCCAGTGCAGACAAAGCATATTGTGGATGAGCAGATAACAATTCAAAACCACTGATCCGTCTTCCGCTGCTAAGCTCAATGTCCTCCGCCATTCTGCCGGAAGAGATATCCCTTATAATGACTGCTGGCTCTAATAGCGTACCTGTCACATCAAAAACCATGCAAATCCTTTCTTCCATCAACACTCAATCCTTTTGTCTTTGTACTCGTATAATGCATGGAAGGTAGGCTCAGTTAAAAAGGGGCTACCATGCATTAAGGAGGGGAGAAAGGTTCCTATTTTTGAACCAACAACCGAAAGAGTCTCTCATCAAAGTGGAGGGACAGTAGAGGAGGCGTTGACAAGTAGCCAGAAAACACAACCAGTCCTTCATGGAAGGGGGGATTTGCTTTCCAACATCCTATCCTTGTTTTTCAAGAATAATCTCTTGTTTCACCCTCACGGTAGCTTTAGAGGGTATATTCTGATTGATTATGGCCCCGGGTGTGATTAGAGCGCCCGATCCAATCATTTTCCCGGGGTAAATAGATACATTGATGCCTATGGCCACACTGTCGCCTATTACGGCACCAAATTTATCGGATGGGACCTGAATGGTTTCTTCTTCGATGGTCATTGTTATCGGGCTGTGATCCGGCCGGATATTCCATGTCTGTGTCCCGGCTCCGAACTCCACGCCATGCCCTATGATACTGTCCCCGATGTAAGAAAGACGGCCGATTGTGGTGTTATCGAGAATTACGCTGTTCTTCAACTCGACTCCGAATCCCACGATGACATTCGAGCCAACTGTTGTGTATTCCCGTATTAGCGAGTTTGTACCAACAAAGCTGTTTGACCCTATGTAGGTTGGCCCACTTATTACCGCTCCAGATCGTACTATTACATTTTCCCCAATATAGACAGGGCCCTCAATCTTAGCCTGCCCAGATATTCTGGCCGTTTCAGCAATAAACGATCCTTTTCCCCGGAGCATCTTATCCAGGATGTATCTATTAGCATTTAGAATGTCCCAAGGATAACGAACTTTAACCCATTCGCGTTCCCATATTGAGCTATACACGCCGTCTCCTGCGTTTATCATCTCTTGAATGGCGCTATCTAGTGTCTTCGATTTCTCGAGCACGTCAAATAATTTGGTTTTGAACACATAAACACCAGCCACAGCATACATGCTGGGTTCAGTACTCGGAGCTGGCTTTTCAACTATTTTTCTGATTTGAGAATCCTCATCAATCGAGACTATACCATAGAATTGGGGTTCCTTCACAAGCGTTACAGCTATTGTTCCGCCCGGCTTCAGCTCAAGGTAATTTTGAATGGCCCGCTCAATCATTTGCTTGTCTACAAGAAAATCTGCGTGAGCGATCAGGAAATCTTCTTCGTTCTTGAACTCGTCTTTGGCCGCCAATATAGCGTCTTCCGTTCTTCCTACGTTCTCTTGAGTTACGTATTTTATCTTGACTCCGAAATCAAATCCGGTTTCAAAATAATTCATTATTTGCTCACGCTGATACCCTACGACAATCACAAGATTCTCTATATTACACTCTTTCAGCGTATTTATCACATATTCGAGAATCGGTTTGCCCCCTATCCGCAGCATCGGCTTTGGCTTGGTATCTGTCAGTGGCCTCAAACGAGTGCCCATTCCAGCAGCTAAGATTAGACCCTTCAATGGTTTTCCTCCGAAGAATTCCATTTAAACTGAATCGTTATTCCTACTAAAGATAGTTTAGGATTAAAAAGATTCTGAATTCTCAAGAGGGGGGATGGGAGCAGATATCGGACGATGGCATTGCTTAGCTCTCGGTCGACCTTAAAAACCTTACTTGACGTCAAGGGCTGAAAGGAGTTCAAGGTGTTATCGTTCTCGAGCTTTCAGACAAAGGATGGCCGAGACAGTGTAAGACGAATTCCTTATACCAGCCAAAAGGAGCCCGAGTAACTTCAAACCCCATTGAAGTCAATTCCTTTTCCAGACCTTTGCAGATGTCAATTGCTGCCCTTGGTGAACCTAATTTAGAAGAGAACAGATGAGCGTATGGATATATTAGAATTCTCTCCGCCTTGACTCTATCCACGATCAGCTTCAGTTCAGCGCAGGCTTTTTCTACGATCACTGTCTTACTATTTTCATCGATCTTCTCTACGGCTGCAAAGGCAACCAATACGTTGTCAATTTCAGTCCACTGCAGCTCCTCTTGCACTTCGTCCCTTACCGATATCTTTACAGGCTTTGTCGGGCGATATTTCATTGATTTTGCATGTATGAGTAAAAGGCGCATCTGAAAGCTCCCTCTATAATTTCCTTGCGGACAGCCAAGCTTGCTCAATTATCGGCATGAACATTTGGATGTGTTCCTCCAATGTTGAAGCCAAACCCACAGGGGTCCCCTTCTCCTGAACTGCACCTATGAGTATTTCTTCTCTGTCCTTATCCATTGCCCACAGATCCTGTCTTTCATAGTTTCTAATTACTACGTTCGGCTTTTCCGATAGAATTCGATAAGCTTCATTGGTTTTGGGATCAGTCAGATCAACCTTGGTCACAATTCTAACATTCACCCAGCTCTTCAAAGCCTCTATAGCCCCCAAATCAATATCTAAAAGATTGGGTGCCACAACAATAATACGGCTCTTAGCTCTTGAAAACATATCGTTTATCTGAGCTTTGAATCCTTCAGTACTTGTAACAAACCAGACATCAGTGAATCTGAATGTTATTGTGGATCTGGCTCTCTTCCATAAAGCATCAAGCGTATCTCCGGAGACAGCCACTCTCTCATCAGCTTCAAAGACTATCGTTCTCAGAGCTTCTATGACTCTTTCTTCAAACAGTCCCTTTAACCTATCTAACTCTCCCACCAGAACAGTAGAGATTATGTGCTCTATGAATCTCTTGAAAACCTTCATCTTCAGTTGCTCTTCAAAGGCTGTAGAGACCTTCGTTTTGACTTTGCCAACTTCCTCCTCAAAGGTCTTAAATTGGTCCGCAAGAATTGTCGGAACATCTGCTTGTAGAGCGGTCAAGAAACCTCTAAAATCATTCAGCTGTTTCAGCAGAGCAGTATAAGGAGGTATGCCTTGGAAGTATTTTCTGGTTCCCGGTATAGTTTTGAGTAGTCCCAGCCTTACGAGTCTTTCTGAGATTTCATTTGCCCTTTCCTCTGAAACATCTGCATAGAGACCGATTTCTCCCAAAGATACTGGTCCTTTATCAACCATAGCTAGATAAGCTTCAGCTTCATCTCTTGCCAGTCCATAATCCTTTAGTACGCGTCTGGGAATTATCTCGGCCAGCTCTATTTCAGCAGATACGGATTCAAAGACTTCCTTAAGGTAGGAAGAAAAGCCATCTTCACCTCTTTTCGATATCACTGGTCCAGATATTTCAGAAAGGATTCTCTCACATCGTTCTCCAGATTCGTTTTCATTTAGAAAGAGTGCAAGCACGAATTTCTCACGAGTCTCAGGCATTGACGAGAAATAGCTGGCCACATTCAGTTCCCCAACCTTCATGGTTACGAAAGGTTCCGTTTTTGTTTCACCCATTGTGTGAGAGGTATATATTCTCATTGGTTGATCTTCCTTGACTTCGAGGTCTGGGGGGTATTTTGCTTCCAAAACCGCACCAGACTTGTCATCCCATCGGATTACGGCAAGACCAGAAGGCATGAATAACACCTTGATGACAGATTTGATATTGATACCTTTTTTATTGTTTTATTATAGGATGGCTAATTAATATAAACGTGTTCTTCATTTTGTATAGAGCTAGTCATAGGTGCGCTTCGGTGTATGATTTAGTCGTAGTTGGTCACTTGGCAATAGACTGGGTCGAATTGAGAGGAAAGAAATACACATCAAGACTTGGTGGCCCTCCTGCATTCTGTGGCCTCACTGCCAAGACCCTTAATGCAAAAAGAGTGGCCATTGTCTCCAAAGTGGGCAGCGATTTCAGTGATGATTTCCTACTGGCTCTTGTTAAATCAGGATTAGATGTATCTGCGGTTACCAAGGTTGAAGGGCCCACAACTCGGTTCTATTTGAAGTATCACAAAAAGAAGCGAGACCTAAGGCTCATGGCCAAGTGTGAGCCTATCTTTCCTGAGGATGTTCCGGATACTCATCTACAGACCAATGCCGCAATATTGAGCCCCATAGCTAACGAAATTCCCGACAAAACCATAGTCAGACTCCTAGGGACCCCCGAGATTGTGGCAGTTGATTTGCAGGGGTTTGTAAGAAGATTTGATGATGAAGGAAATATGATGATTGGAGAGTGGAAGAATCGAAAGCGTTACGTCAGGAATATCGATGTGATAAAAGGTACAGAAGAAGAGATTGCCGCAGCATGCAGGGTGGAGGGTGTTGAACAGGCTGCACAAGCGTTATCCAATTACGGGGCGAGAATTGTTATTGCAACCCGAGGACAAAAAGGAGCAATCTTCTGGATAAATGGAGAATTCTTCGAAGTACGAGCTGTGAAGCCTATTCGTTATGTCGATTCAACAGGGGCGGGAGACATCTTTCTGGCAGCATTTGTTTTTGAACTTTCCTTAACGGATGACCCGTACCACGCGGCGACATTTGCCACTCTTATGAGTTCTCTCTCCTTGGGAGGACTTGGGATCGGAGATCTGCCTACACGGGAAGCTGTTGAGGAAAGGATAAAAGGGCTTAGAATTGAGTAACATTAACTACTTCATTCGGAGGATGATATATGTCTGTAAATATACAAATGATTGAGGTTGAAGGCAAAAGAGCCTTAGGGATAAAGGTAGAACTTGAACCGGCCCCATTCATAATGATCAGAGGAGATAATGGAGTCTTATCTTGCGGTTTCATAAACATCGAGGCAGCTGAAAGAATTGGCGTAGCCGCAGCTATGGTTAGTGGAGTTAAGACTTTTGAAGATGTCTTAAAGGCGAGCGTTAAGGCTGTCACAACTCAAGCAAGAAGAAGGGGGGTCGAGAAAGACATGTCTGGAAGAGAGGCATTGCTTAGGCTCTTATAGCCCCTATTTTTCCAGTAACTCTAGGTTTAGTTCGAACGCAGAAACAGGTATTTTTAGTCCAAAGTTCTCAAGAATCATAGGGTGTATTTCTCCCATAATTCCGGCGTAGTGTCTTTCAACGAGCATCTCTACCACTCTTCCCGATATAAACGAAGGATGTTCTACTTCCCTAAAGGAGAATTCTGCATCAAGATTTCTCAGCACAGTCTCGACTATTGCTTTGATTTCTGTAAAGCCAGAGTTCGAATGTGCAGATAAAGCTGCCAATCGCCTTTCATTCCTTGCATTAGTGTCAGCTTTCCTATCCAGAAGTATTACGTCTCCGCATTCGAATATCAGCTGAGGGTAGGCAGCATGTCTGTTTGATCGAAGAGTCTTCATCAGCTCTGGAATGATCCATTTCCTTGCAATGTTTACTTCTATGGCTTTCGCTCCCTCTAATTCTACAAACTCACAATCATCAACATTCATTAGTTTGGCCTGATCTCTATCATTAGAAAGAATAAGGGTCACTACTTCGTGAAAGCCTAAGCCAATCATTATTTCCCTAGCCTTGTCTGACAGTCTTTCCAGCCCTAATGTTTCCCCAATGGTGCTGATATTAGGCGCAACCGGTTCAATCCTATCAAAGGTATAGGCACGGATGACATCGTCAATAATATCGAGTGGGTGCAGCACATCTGTTCTGGTTGGCGAAACCATGACCTGCAATGTCTTATCATTAATCTCAACGTCATAGTTCATCCTCTTCAGCAATTCGGCAATTCTCTTGCCAGAAAGCTTGAGACCGGTTACTTCGTTACAATAATCTACATCAAGTTTCTTCTGCTTCGGCGTAAGATCGGGAAGGATTAAATCAGAATCAGGATACCGCACTTTGACTTGTTCTATCGTACCTCCTCGATCTGCCAGTGCTGTCACAATTATATTCAGAGTCTCCTTCAAAGCACCGAGGTGAGATCCGGTCATATCGATGAACAAATCCTGAGTTCCAGCCTCTATGTTTCCTAAATCATTGCTATTGATTATGCCTGGGATGGAAAGATACTTTCCTGCTGAATCCACAAGAGCAGGAAGTCTATTCTCATTCTCAAACAAAAAAGCATATTCTAATCCTTTGGGGTGCGTATGCATTATTTCATCTCCGCTCATTTCTTCAGCAAACCCCAAAGGTGCAAATCGAATCTCAGACGGCAGTTCAGCTCGATAGTATATCGGTGGTTCAATCAGTTCCATTCTGTAGAAACCTATCGCCACCTTTCTCCTATTTCTCCCATAAGTTGCATGAAATTTCTCTTGTAGGTTCATGAAATACTTTATTTCATCATCGGTAAGCGTTATGTTTCTTATAACCGCGTTAACGATATACGG
Organism: Promethearchaeota archaeon; assembly: GCA_048939465.1. Lineage (GTDB taxonomy): Archaea > Asgardarchaeota > Odinarchaeia > Odinarchaeales > JBHLKK01 > JBHLKK01. The sequence goes on from JBHLPL010000041.1 coordinate 8,467, forward strand.
ACGAATCTTCACAACTTCAGAATCAACGATTATTTCGATTCTTGGTTTTAGGATTTCGTATTTTGGAAGCCCTACCTCGATACTTAGATAGGCCCTTAAGGCACGGGCGAGTCCTTCCATGCTGATTAGATCTGTACGATCCGGGGTAATCTCTATCCTGCAAATATCTTCCCCCTTAACGTACTCTTCCAGTTCCATCCCTATCTTGAACAATACATCTTCGAGTTCTTCGAGCGTCAGAGGTTTTCCTATAAGGCTTTTTAATTCAGATAAGGGAAACTCTACCATTGGCAAGTTAATCACCTCAAGATTCTTGGATAGACTGGAAACCTTCGGAGCCAGTCTATATCAACGGTTGGGCCGAGTAGCTGCCTTATGTCGGTAATCTCGTACAGTATCATTGCCAGTCTTTCCAGAGCAAGTCCCCAAGCCAAAACCTGAACGTCATTAAGATCGAGCGGGGCCAGCGTTTCTGGTCTAAACATGCCGGAATTGCCAATCTCAACCCATCTTTTGAGGCTTGGATGATAGCCAAAGATTTCAGCGGAGGGCTCTGTATAGGGGTTGTATGTTGGCTTAAAGCGTATCTCTGTAATCCCCATCTTTTCGTAGAATTGTTTTAGTGCTCCGAGGTGGTTCTTTAGATTAAGCTTCTCTGCAATCACGAAGCCCTCTATTTGATTAAACTCTGGCAAGTGCGTCTTGTCTATCGCCTCGTTTCTGAACACACGATCTATGCAGAAGAATTTTGCAGGGAGATCGAAATCCGTTGCAAGGTATCTGATTCTTGCAAGATATCGAAAGCTTGTAGCGGTAGTGTGTGTTCTGAAAATGGCCCTTCTTGCTGCATCTTTGAGCCAGTCATATTTCCAACCGTCGGATCCAGTAATCCACCCATTCTCATGAGTCTGCTTAACCCTCCTGACCAATTGGTCCTTTGGAAGCTTGGTCTTCCTAGGATTCTTCGGGAAAAGTGTCTCCATCTCATCCCGACTCGGGTGATCCTGAGGCATGAACAACAAATCGAAGTTCCAAAAACTAGATTCAATCATGGGGCCTTTCATTTCTACAAAACCCAGCTCAGCCCAAACACGTCGAATCTCGTTCTCCAGCATCGTTAGGGGATGACGCTTTCCAGGGTTTCTCTCGACTACTGGAGCCATAACGTTGTATTTTCTGAGTTTGGCATTTCTCCATTTACCGGAAGCCAAAAGGTCGGGAGTTATTTGCGAAATCTCTTGAACATATTCGGTTCTATCTGCCAATTCCTTTCCTTCTTTGCTAATCCTAGCCCATCTAACAGTCTTATATTCTAGCGAGACAAGCTTTCTTTTTCGGAGTTTCTGCAGTTCTTTCTTTTCTACATCTTCTCCTCGGTTAACCTCCTTGAGAAGGACTTCCTCCGGGCTTTCCTTAGTGAGATACTCTTTACCCTGCTTGGTTACGCTAAGGAATAACTTACCGCCGATCTTCTCAATATCTATCAGGTTTTTCCTTCTAGACCAGCCGATGGCAATATCCTTGTCTTCAAGACTAATTTTCCCGATTTCAACTTTCTTATTGCCAATTTCTGAAATTAGCCTTTTCTCGGGTAATCCCCTTTTTAGAACCTCTCTTGCCTCATCAGTTAGTCTTGGAATGACTATCCTCTCATCCTTTATTTTCAGCATTCCACTATTACCAAGTCTACTGGTAGCGCGTATCACAGCGATGTGATCCAAATCTAGTGCATGCGAGATTTCTGAGACAGTACGTCTTTTTCCATCACTAAGCATTTTTAAGACTCTAATTTCATGTTCTTGTAACCGGAGTTCACTCATCGCTTGTACACCAAATTTGATACCCTTCTAAGGGACAGGTTAAAATAGTTTATCCCATCGTTTCGACCAATTAAGCATTGTGGTCGTGAATCGTTAATGTTAATGGAATAGAAAAGCTTAAAAAAGTTAACCAAGCATTTTTCTGCAAGATTGCCGTGGTAGCTCAGTTGGGAGAGCGCCGGACTGAAGAGAGACAACCTTACAGAAATCCGGAAGTCATGGGTTCAAATCCCATCCACGGCATCCCTCATTTCACCTTTTTAAGTGTGGAGACTATACCTTTCCTAAACTAGTAAATTGAAGCAGGATGAAGAGCTATGAGTGATGACCTGCTCATAGAGAAAATAGCCGAGTTCATTGATGTGTTCAATGATATGCTACTTTTGGTCTTAACGAAATTTCCGGACCCCCTAATCAATGTTGGATTGTCGGAGGCAAAAGTCCTGGCCACGGAAAACCTACTCAATCTGTTTGACCTGGAACTTGCCTTGATGAAGAAAGCTCTAAAAACCTTCCAAAGATGGGTGGAAGTAAGAGAGAATGTGGTGAACTGTGCAAAATCATTATTGGGGAATCTATGTGAGTTGACCGAGAAAAAGAGTGATCTGAGGTTAAGAATAAAGCTGTTTATTTTGCCGTTAATGGAAGACCTACTGAGAGCCATAAGCAGAGACAGAGAACTTCACTCAAAGATTGGGCCCATTCTTCCAACAATCAGTAGTAGCATTGAGAGAAGTAAGTCCATGCTGCAAGGCGTATCAGCATACTTCGAGTTTGCCGGATATAATTCGGAAAAATCCAGCTTGGAGATTGAAGAGTTTTTTAAGGCCATAATGAATCGCCGACTTGACGTGGCCGAGTACCTACTAGGAAACATGAGGAAAAGATTTGAAAAAGCAAAGCAGAGGATTTTAGGAACCCTTTAGGACAACATGGAGCGTTAAGGATAAGAGACTTCATTAGAAGAGGGTTGAAAAGCAAGTTGAATTCTGAAATCAAAAACTACTTGAGAACATGAAACTGCATTTGAACTTCCCCAACCTTTATAATTGCCCGTCTCGGCTCATTTTTCACAGATGTTCATAGGAGGATATTAATTGGTCCCTTCGAGTTTCTGATTGAAATAGTCACTGATTCTCTTGATTCCTTCTTCGATTCGGTGGTTCGACTCTGAGACAAATGTCATTCTTATATGGTTCTTACCATTTTCGCCGAACACATTTCCCGGGATAACGATGACGTTCTTCTTTGTTCTCAATTCATCTGCGAATTTCTCTTCGGTTAATCCTATCTTCTTAAGATAATCCTCAACATTTACAAGGAAATAGAATGCTCCTTGAGACTTCGTAGTCTCAGATTCAGGTAAGTATTGCTCAAGGTACGTGGCCATCGCTTCAAGCCTATTCCGATAGGTCGGGATGACTCGTTTAAACAGGTATCGATCTTTTGCGTCAGGATCCCGTAAATAGCTCGTTATTGCTATCTGTGAAAGCGTCCCAGGACAAAGCGCCAGAAACTGTGCGTACTTCTCCATTGCGTCAATTACCTCTATAGGTCCATAGGAATACCCCACTCTGAGTCCTGGTATAGAGGCTTCCTTTGAGAAACTACATATCGTAAGAGTGCGGTCCTCGGCACCAGGCAATGTGCTAACCCAAATATGATCTCCTTCGAAGACTATGTGTTTGTAGACATCATCACAGACTATCCAAAAATCATGATCAACGGCAAGATCAACAATTGCCTTTGCAATTTCCCTTTTGATGATTCTTCCAGTCGGATTATCCGGAGAAAGCAGAAGAAAGATCTTAGTGCGTTTGTTGATTCTCTCTTTCAAGGCTTCTACGTCGGGTTGGAATCCTTCAGAAACATATACAGGCAGAGTCACTGCTTTGGCATTCATTAATTTCACGACTTCAGGATATCCAAGATAGGTCGGGTCGGTGATAATTACTTCCTCACCGGGATTGAGAAGAGCCTTGAAGGATGCAAAGATCCCCAGAGTTCCTCCATTTGTGACTATAACGTTGTCAGGGCTCTCAAGCTTCACTTTTCCATATTTACGCAGATCTGCGACTATGGCCTCGCGTAATTCCAACGTACCCCTCGTCGCCCCATAAGAAACAGCCATCCACGGTTCGTTGAGAGCCTCCTTAAGTCCTATGGCGAGCTCGTTCGGCGGCGGAAGACTTGGCGCCCCCCCACCGAAGCTTATGATGGGTTTTCTGCTCTTTGCCAGAGCCAACCATGCGGCGGTTCGACGAATAGCAGAAGTTTTAATTTCCTTCACCTGATCTCCTAAGCTAGGCATATGAGGAGTACCTCCTCTTCTGGCAACTCAGAGGATAGGTCAATCTATCAGCTCCGAATTTTCACTGCAGCTATTCATCTTATTCATTTGTTGTATTTATTAATTAGGTTAGTCATATTTCTGGACAAGAGTATGACTACCCCAAAAGAATAAGTAATGTAAGAGAAAAAGGTTGTACGATCTAGAAGAAAAATAGGAGGGTTAGTATGACGCCGTCCGGGACATATGAACACATAATCCTTGAGAAGAAGAAGGGTGTTGCAAGGCTGATTGTCAACAGACCCGAAGTCTACAATGCCCTGAATCCCAGAACGATGCAGGAGATCATAGATGCAATGGAAGAAGTTGAAAGAGATGATGAAATGAGGGTTCTGGTGATCAGGGGTTCAGGAGATAAAGCGTTCATAGCAGGTGCGGACATAAAGACCTTCCCCAAGTTAACCCCGCTAAAGGCCAGACAGTTCGCAGAGTTCGGACAGAAGATCACTAAACGTATTGAGTCACTTAGTAAACCAGTAATAGCAGCTGTGAATGGTTTTGCCCTTGGAGGAGGATGCGAGATTGCACTGGCGTGTGACTTCATCGTAGCCTCGGAAAACGCAAGATTTGGTCAACCAGAAATCAATTTGGCTATCGTACCTGGCTGGGGGGGCTCACAAAGACTCCCGAGAATAATGGGAAGAAACAAGGCTAAGGAGTGGTGCTTGCTGGGTGATCAAATCGATGCCAGAGAGGCAGAGAGGTTCGGTCTAATATATAAGGTTGTTCATGCTGAGAAATTGGACGAAACCGTTGACGAGTTGTGCAGAAAAATAATGGGCAAAAGCCCAATCGCACTACAGTTGGCCAAAGAAGCAATCAATAAGGCACTCGAGGTGGATTTAGACACAGGGCTAGCGTACGAAAGAGAAGTCTTTGCTACGGCATTTTCCACAGAGGATCATATCGAAGGGGTAGGAGCTTTTCTCGAAAAGAGACAGCCGGAGTTCAAAGGGAAATAGGAGGAGAGGAAAGTATGATTCAAGAGTTTGATGATGAATTATCCAAGGCGGGAATAGATGCGATCATTGTTATTGGAGATTCCACTTTTGGAAATCCTTCCCTAGCATATGTTGTTGGTGCAAAGGCCACGAGGGGTGGAATATACATTAAGAAGGCTGGGAGGGAGCCATTGCTGATTGTTTCTGATATCGATATTGGGAGTGCTAAAGAGGGTATCGTCAAAGATATCAGATCCTACACCAGGTTTGGCTATCTAGAACTTGCAAAGGAGCTCGGTAGAAGCAAAGCCAATATGGAAATCGGAGCCCGGGCTTTGAAGGAATTGGATGTAAAGGGAAAAGTATCTATCGCTGGCAAAGTTGAGGCTGGGATTGCGTTAAGTTGGGCCGAATGGTTAAAGAGCAAAGGTTTCTCAGTCTCGATCGAGGGAGAATTGATTGACAGAGTGAGAACCACCAAAGATGCAGCTGAAATCAGCAAGATAAGAGATGTTGGAAAGAAAACAGAGAAAGTCATAGATGCCACCTTGAAAATGCTTCTAGAATGCGAGGTAGACAGGGATAGTAGATTGAAGTCGGAAGGAGGAAGACCTCTCACAGTCAGGGATGTCAAGTCTTTTATAAACATGAGGCTGGCAGAGCAAAGTCTAATCGCCTCAGAAGATACGATCTTTGCAGTAGGAGCCGAGGGGGCTGATCCTCACAATGTGGGGGGTGAGTCGACGACAATAACTGCCGGCACTCCAATAGTCTTCGATATCTTTCCCCAAGAGATTGGGGGATACTGCTTTGATACGACAAGAACATTCGTCATTGGAAATGCTTCAGAGAAAGTCAGAAAGATCTATGGAGACGTCCTTGAATCTCAGCAGCTAGCCTTAGACATTATTAGGACCGGTATGCCGGCGAAGGAGGTCATGATCAAGGTTTGTGAATTCTTCAAAGAGAGAGGGCACAGAACGCCAACCGATTACATCAATAAGAATATTCCGATGAGTGAAGGGTTCATCCACGGACTGGGGCACGGAGTCGGATTAACAATAGGCGAACCACCTTACTTAACGTTAACGTCTGACGAGCCCCTGAGGGAAGGGGCTGTTACAACAGTTGAGCCGGGATTGTACTTCCCTGATGAGTTTGGAGTTAGAATAGAGGACGTCGTGGTAGTAAAGGAGGATAAAATAAGGAACTTATCAACATATCATAAAGAACTTGAAATATGACGAAGACATCATCAGAAACAACATCGTCTATTCTTCAATATTACAAATATCCGTGATAATGATCGCTGCGTGTCCGATTTCAGGTATTGGGTTTTTGAGAACTTAGATTTCAGTAGAATTGCAATTCCGATCACTGCAGCGACTCCTATGCCTGTAACCAAGAGTACAGAATGAACACTCAGATTGCTCAGGCAGAAGACCTTTCCGTCATAGGAGCATATATATATCAGTCCGCTGGAGACTACGGGGGACGAGAATTGCACACCATTTACATTGTGTTTCCACACTAGTCTGCCACTCGAAGCATCCAGACAGTGGAATTCACCATAATGAGAGCATGCATAGATTCTATCACCAGCAACGATTATCGAAGACTCAAGATCAACCTTTAGATGATACTGCCATATCATACTGCCATCGTCGGCATTGAAACAGTAGACGTAGCTGTTGCTTGAGCTCACGTAGAGCTTGCCATCGGAAGCAGCGGGATTAGAGAATGTCTCATTACCATTCTTATGCTTCCATACGAGATTTCCGTTTTCTGCGTCTATACAACTAATATAGCCGGGAGCTCCAATGTAGATTCTATTGCTGGAAAAGACGGGAGAAGACCATTCCACATTGCTCGTCGAGTGTTTCCATATCAAGCTTCCATCTCCTGCATTCAGACAGAGCACATAGCCGGAACACGCGAACACACTTACATAGATTCTTCCTTCTGCAAACGTGGGAGAGGAAAACACTGCCCATTCAACTTGATATTTCCATACTAGACTACCATCACTGGAATTCAGGCAATGAATGCAACCTGGCTCCCCAATATCCGAATTGCCAGAACCTATGTAAACTCTGTCATTAACTACAATGGGAGAAGACCGCACCCATTCTCCGGTTGAATACCGCCAGATCAGTCTACCATCATCTGCAT
>JBHLPL010000123.1:0-4842 GCA_048939465.1 Promethearchaeota archaeon
CACTATACTCGTAGATGTTATCCTTGGGAATAATGGACTAGTGCAAGAAGAAATAAAGATTAGCAACATTGTTGACGGAGATTTAACATTAGTCAAAAACTACGCTGAGAAAGGTAATTTCGTATTTGAATCACTTGACCTCCTAAAAGAATGCACAAAGCTCCAAGCATTTGAAAACATCGAGCCCACAACCCTCAGAAGGGAAAAGAGAGGCCCACCACCTGGGTGGAGATTTTTCAACCCCATTTCTTCCCCTCGCCCATTCGAAAGCAAACTCTTCACAGCATTAAAGCAATTTCTTAGCGTGTGGTATTGGTTTCAGCCTACTCGTCAAATTACGCCAAGAATGGCTCCTGGTGAAGAAAGAAGGCTTGATTCCTCAGGTGCGAATTTGGTGAAGTATTTGAACAGCATCTTGAGTGAAAGTCCTACTAGGTATGTATCTCTCATAAATGATGTCCTTCATATTCTACCTAGTCTTAGTGAGATCCTGTCCCCTTTAAGGGGAAACGAAGCTGTTGTTCAAGTAAAAGAAAGAGAGTTAGAAACACCTACAGATATTAGTAACCTCAGTCATGGTGTTATGCAAACGTTAGTTCTAGTGATTGGAGTTGTAACTTCTGAACCCGGTTCGATTGTGTTGATAGAGGAACCAGAGCTTCATCTCCATGCAGCCTCACAAAGAAAGCTCTTTGAATTGATTCAAAGAGAGGCTAAAACCAAGCAGTTTTTCATTACGACACATTCTTCGATTTTCACAGGTTGTAGCGAGAAGATCAACACCTTTCTAGTTACAAAGAAAGTTGGAGCAACAAATGTCAGCAGAATCAAAGAGCCGTCCGAGCTAAAGCGGATAAAGAATGAGCTCGGACATAGGAACACCGATCTCTTTGGCTATGAATGTGTGATTTTCATAGAAGGCGATAGTGAACAGTCAGCGCTTCCGATTATCGCAGATGCAATGGGCCATGACTTAGTCGAAATAGGCATACACTTGACCAACATTCGAGGAAAAGGAAAGGTTAGCAAGATTGGGGAATTCCTGACATACCTCAAGGACTCAGATGTCGCGCCTTATGTAATAGCTGACGGGGATAAGCAAGTGAGAGAAAGGCTTGTTGATTGGGTGAGGCAAGGGCTTCTTCAAAAAGACTTTCAGACAGTATGGGTTCTTGAGTTTGAGGATTGCTTCACGCTGGATATGATTGTTGAGGCAATGAAAGAAGTAGCCAAAGAACAAGGCTTTGAATTTGAAATAACCGCCAAGGATTTGAAAGAGAATATCCCAAAAGGGAAATCGGTTGTGAAGGTTTTAGAGAAGCTGCTGCATCAAAAAGACTTGCCCAGTCTGAATAAGCCCGCCTTATCGGAGACTTTGGCACTCATTCTGAAAGAAGAAATAGAAAAGGGTGGAACATACCGAGAAAAGACTCCTCCCGAACTTGCAATTGAAAAGATTGTTGGACTGGTTGAAGCAAGAAGAACAACATAGGATAATTGTAAGAGTCACTTCATGCATGCAAGCCCGCCAACCAAAAGGTTACAACAAGGTAGGTGGTTCAGGAAAAAACAGGTTGACCAGTAGCCCACTTCTAGCTTTGCCGAACCTAGACTTTTTATCCGTCCGTTTGGTTGGTTGGGTTAAATTTTAACTCCTTCCTTCGATCTACCGATAATCACATCTTTTGCACAACTGTCTTAAGGCAAGACTAAAAAGAAGACGTACCTGAAGTGACAGGTTGTTATGTCCGTACCGCATTTTCAATGCCTACGTTGTGGAGAATGCTGCAAAAAACTGCGCAAGGAGGTCGCATCTGGAGTAGTTCAAGGATTATTCTTATTTCCGAAAGAGGTGAAATTAGTAAAGTCTTTGGCAAGACAGCACGGTCTGAAAATTTCCATTAAACCCCAACAAGCCATTGGAAAAAAAAGGCATGGGAAACCTCGACTAAGAAAAACATTTTCGTATCAGATTGCTGACTTGATGTGTCCTTTCTTTGACGAGAAAACGAACGCTTGTATCATCTATGAGAAACGCCCAACTGCTTGCCGAGCTTTTCCAATCACCAAGACTCAAGGTAATCGGATTGTGATTGCTTCAGACTGCACATGGTCTATGAAGCGTGACGCCAAACCAAAAGAAAAAGTATTGATAATGGGTTTAGATGAAGAATGGCGCTTCGCCCATCGAATTGATTCATATCTCATGGAAAAGCTTTGGGCGGATCCATCACCCTGGATGTGGGTCTTTAACCTGAGAAGTAATTCATGGCAGAGAGGATTAAAGAGGAAGGAATGAGGCAATCTAATCGAAACTTTAAAGCTGATAATGCTTTGACTCTCTAAACGCATTTTTGGGTTTAGTTGGAAGGAAGGACAAAGATTTTATATGAAAAAATTTCACATATGCCAGTACGAAAAAGGGTATGAAATTGGTCAGAATCCAATGTCCGCGATGTCATAAAGAGTATTTCGCTGTACCAGACGATAGACCTGGTGAATACATCTTTACTTGTTCCAATTGGTATTACAAGACTGGTCTCTTTGGAAGAGGAAAAGACTATTCAATTAGAGTAAAAATCACTGTCAACAGAGATGGATCTATCAAATCTCGCGTTATGGGCCAGTACGAGTAAAGAAGCATGCATGCAAATCCGATCTTCCAGGAGGCTCTCTATATTCAAGCCTACAGTGAATTCCAGATTCTGGACAGTTCTGTCCGCGGTGGCTCTAGAGGGTCTGAACAGTACCGTAGTTTACTACTGCATATACCGCAGATTTCAAATTTCTGCACAGTACTGTGAACCATTCTGCACCAGTACTGTACAGTCATTTTATTGCTAACTGCAATTTGGGCCCCCGGACTGGGAGGATACTGTCAGTCATAAGCTTGCTGTCATTAAGACAAGATACAGATGCTGCAACATTCGACAAGAATCTTTACAGAGATCCTGCACAGTGTGGTGGTGGATTAACCCGTTTCATGTTAGGGAATCATTAAGCTTTCCTCGCTGGATGCTTACGGAAGCCAAGTTTGCGCATCTGCAAATCGAGGTGTGCTTCAAGTTCTTTGAAAAGGCCTTCTCGTTCTTCCTCAAATCGTTCCTGAACGCGGGTCTCCACGATCTTTTCTATGTCGGCTTCGCGGGCCTTCTGAACCCCCACAGCTTCTCTCACCGACAAAACACTACCACAACCATGACACATCGTAGCATCTAGAGGGTTCGGTTTCTTGCACCTGGGACATATTCTGATTCTCTCTTTGCCTTCATCAACTGCGAGCCCAGCTTGACGCAGTTTGGCGACTAAGGCATCCTTGCCGGATAAATGTTCATACCGACTTGGAGTCTTTGAGTTCTTAGACCATCCGTAAAGCTTTCTCATGATCGGCTCGGTCAGCTCTGTTGAGTCGGTGGTAGCTGAGGTGTGTCTGAAAATGTAGGGGTAGACTCTCTTGCGAATTCCTGCTTTGGCTACAGCCCGTTTCAGCATTTGCCGCAAACCCGCATATGATAAGGCTTCGCTTGGCCTCCCGAAGTCTAGCCATAATGGCGCGTTGGGGTCATCCGTTTGGTGGCTGTCAAGCCATTGAGCCAAGTAGGCAAGATTCCTGATGATGAATGAAGACCTGATGCCTGTCTTTCCATCTAGTGATAGCACGCCGTACTGTTCTTCTATGGTTACGTTGCCAACCTTCAGGCTTAGCAGTTCTCCAGGTCTCATTCCAGCTTCATCGAGACAGGCTATTATTGCCTTGTCGCGAAGGTTCTTAGTAGCATCAATTATCCTATGTCTTTCTCCATCAGTCAACAGGTCTGATGCCTTGACGGTTTCCCTAGGCTCCTTAATTCGGATGCCTTTGAACATCTTTGGATAGCCGTGTTCTTTCGGGTTGTAGGCTTCTGCGCTAGTCTTCTCGTGGAACACCCATCCGACAAAGAACCTCACTAAGATCTTGTAGTCTCTCTTGGTTGAGTCCCTCAGGCCTGAGCTTTCAAGCTTGGCGAATTCTCTCTGGATATCTTCTTTTGTCAGCTTGTCGAAGTCTTTCATCATGTCGAGCTCTTTTGATCGATGATGTCGCTTTTCATACTGACCCATTGCAAACTTCTTCAGGGTCCAGAGAATCTTTGCACATCGCCCAGCGCTCGTTCCTTGTGCCCTTTTGAACTCTATGAACTTCAGCATCAGCTCCTTGTTCTTTGGGTTAATGCGGTTGCACTTCTTGACGCTTTCGAATGCCCTTTCAAGTCTTTCCTCATAATGATGTATGTCCGTACGAATCACCCCAAAGAACAGCCTGACATAGAATTAGAAGAGTGGAGATTTAAACAATATGATTGGTGCTCCGGCCGGGATTTGAACCCGGGTCGGCGGCTCGAGAGGCCGTCATACTTAACCGGACTATACTACCGGAGCATCATGACTAATAATGCTTCTAATCTTTAAATTCTTAGCTTTAAGAAAAGAATGGAGAAAAAATAAGAAAAGAGATTTTTGGTCTTTCTAGTATTCTTCCTCTTCAGGCATTTCTCCAGGTCCCCTTTCTGCTTTGGGCTTTGTCGCTGCTATCACATCGTCGATTCTGAGGATCATGGAGGCTGATTCGGTTGCAGATTTCACTGCCTGCTCCTTGACGCGGAGTGGTTCGATGACGCCATTCTTATACATGTCGAGAATTTTGCCTGTGAAGACGTCGACGCCCGTCAGGTGGCCCTTAGGCTTTTCGTGCGCCGACCTTAATGCAACGAGTATGTCGATGGGCTCGAGGCCTGCATTTTCAGCTAGGGTTCTCGGCACTATTTCTATCGAGTCTGCGAAGGCTTCTATGGCGAGTTGCTC
>JBHLPL010000124.1:0-4786 GCA_048939465.1 Promethearchaeota archaeon
GTTGAAAGGACAGTATTTACTCTCAACTTCGAAATCTCTGTTGGATTGTACGCTGTTGTTGTCGGATCCAGGTTGGAGGTATCAATGCGCTTTTGTGCGATGAAGAAGATTGCCTGAGCCCACATTCTGGTTCCTGGACCTGGCCATTCGGGATGAGGGCCAAACAGGACAGCTCTGCCTGTACCATAGGTTGCCGTTACTATTGCTGGTTCGCCCCAGATACTGTTGGTTACTCCCATCGCATCCGTGTCTTGCGATATTGGAGAACTGTATGTCCCTAGTACCTCCACTCCGGCACTCATGTTTGTGAACGCCGGTCCTCCATAGTAGTACAGGGGAACTTTGGGGCCGTACCCAGGTCTTGTAGCAGTAGTGCCGTATCCGAACATTACAGGATGAGCAGGTTTGTCAACTGAGATTTCAATGGGGCCAATAAGAGCTTTCCACTCACTTGCCCCCATTCCAGCAGGCGCTATTGAACCGTCGAACCATTCCCTGTGGTAGTCTGCATCAACAATGCCAAGATGGTCGTAAGGCGTCTTGTTTAAAGCTTCCGACGCTCCTGCGCATGTGGCTATATAGCCTCCGCCATTATAGACAAACTCCGATATGTTGCCGATGGCCAATGCTCTCTGAATTCCATACGGAAACTGCCAAAGATGCAGTGCTCCTCCGGGCATTATGAAAACATTGGCGTCACTCAACGGATTGGCGGAATCATTCCACCAAGTGCCCATAAGCGAGGGGGCGGGTGCCAGCGTTACCTTGAACCCTAGGCTTTGAAGTCTATAGTAATGATTGACACAGTTGTCGTATGTTGATTTATCGTAGAATAGGACAACTCGAGGCATTACGAGGGCTGTCGCATTGGCTGTAACGGCAGCTGTTGTTACATCTATGTGCCAAACTCTATTCATTTTAGCTTGCCACATGAACCACTGCATCATCACGTCACTGCCAATACCGTGTCTTGTTGTGAAAGGTGTTTCGATATACATCGTTCCTGCAGGATAAGTTGTGCCACCCACTGTGAAATTCTCTTGAGCCCACATGACCGTTACATTCTCTTCAAGCAGTTGGGTGACCAGTCTTATGGCCGCTACGTCATCGTTTAAGACCCAGTCATCCAGAGGGATAATATACGTGGGATCTGTCTGTGCGCTTGCGAACATCAATGAAACTGAGACCAGCGGGATTGATACCGCCAGTGCCAGAAAAAGACTCACCATGATTTTGTTTTTAACTTTTTGTTTCACCGCTCCTCCCTCCAATCTTGCTTCTAAAGAGAACTGCCCCCATAAGGACAGCAAAAATAACGACCATTCCGATTGTAGCTGCAATGGCGACCATATCGTTCAAGGCGTACGGGGCGATTATGTGCCACCATTCAATGCCGCTGCTGTAGAATCCTAGCCAAAGACCGAATGAAAGTACGACGAAAATCAACAGTATTATCGAGACTATCAGCCCTATGACTGCTCCGATCGGAACTCCCTTTCGTTCCTCTCCAAATGCTTTGGGTCTCGCAACCGCGTTTATGAATACTAGTATTACTCCTACTAGTACCCACATTACTAGGATCCATTTCAGATGTGCGGGAATACCGACTAATATGAACCAAGAGCATAGAATAACTCCCAACCATGGCAGAATGCCATTAAGCACGAATCTCTTCGGGTTGATGAGTTCTCTTCTGTAGTGCCAGAAAGACAATAGGTTTGTTATGATGAACGCTGGTAGCGCTCCGGCAGCTATCGTGTAGGCGATGACTTCCCATGGCGCAAAGTTCCCTAGTACCAAGGTGATGATAGCAACCATGCTAATTGAAACAACGGGAGCTGCGACCTTCAGATCAACCTTGGCGAATGCTTTGGGAATGATATCATCCTCCCCGAGTTTCTGAAGGACTCTGCTAGAAGCTGTCACTCCTGCCAGTGCTGCGACAAGACCGGCAATCACTCCGGCGAAGTTTAATATGTTACCTAATCCCGGTCCCCAGATTGCATCGCCCATCGCTGGAACTGGATTAACGTACCAGAGGAGAGTGTGAAGTCCTTTTGACGGTACTCCCAGTACAAACCCCCATGCAAGGAAGAAGTACAGAGCTGTAGCAATAAGTGCTGAGCCGATTATTCCCCAGTAGACGTTACGCTTAGGATTCTCAGCCTCACCCGCAACGGATGCGGGAGCCTCGTATCCCAAGAATGAGAATATGGCTACGGTTGCTCCAGCTGTTATGCCTGCAATTCCAAACAGTGATGCGTTTGGCGTTACCGCTTGTATCGCCATCGTTGCAAAGTTCCCTGTGTTTATTGACCACATTATCGCGCTTACTGCAAAGGCTATCAGTATTCCCACTTGAATTAGAAACAATACTGCCATGGATCCTACGGAAGTTCTGGTACCACTTATTGCTAACAGTGAGACCACTGCAACAAAGACTATTATTGTAACCCATGGAGGCACCCCGAGCCAGCTTTCTAGGAAGAAGCCGGCGGGAATGAGTGCTGCTGCTGGAACTACGAGTATTTCAAGTAAATAGATCCAGACTGCAAATTGCCCAAACTTTGCTCCTACAGCTCCTTGAGCAAATGCCCATACGCTTCCAGATTTTGGATAGGCCCTGACGAGTTGAGAGAAAGCAACTGCGGTAATTATGGCAGAAACGCCGGCTATTAGATAGGCTAAAGGTATCCCCATCCATGTAAACCCTGCAACCAATACCAGGGGGAAGGTTGCCATCAGAGACAGTGCGGGAGCCATAAATGCCAGACCGAATATCACCAGTTTCCAAGTGTTGTATCCTTTCTTGATTTTCAAATCTCCGACATCGGTAGCTTTTCCGCTTGGCGTCGCTTGCGTACTGATGCTTGCTGATTCACTCTCTTTAATTGCTTTTTTTTCTTTCATAGCTCTCACTCCACAGTTAAGAAGTGATTCCGAGACAGTAGAAATAGGTTATATATATAGCCATATGCTGATTTCTTTAAAAAAATCCATTAGTAATATAGCACCAATGATTTAGCAATAAATTAATAATGGAAAACTAATCAAAGAGGCGAGGCACTAGTGCAGACAGGGTCGGCACTTCCCCGATTATAATTTTCTGTGTCCTTAGATAAAGCAGAACTATTAGAAAATAGAACGTATGGATATGACGCTCTTATCCGAAACATTAAGAAGAAATAGATCTTAACCACTCCTTAGTTCTAACCAAAAATCATTCTGATCTCTTTATTCTAGCCATCCTTAGCAGTCTCTCAGGAAGTAATCCATATGGCCGAAGAGTAAGGGAAGTCTTCAGCTTGGTTAGGAAAAACCTAGGGAATACGCGAGAGATCTCTGCGGATGACCAGCTTTAACATCCAATACATTGCATAATGCAAAATAACGCTGTTATATTTAAACCTTTACTTTTTGATCATTCAGTTCATGTGAAAGAAACAAGGTGTTAACCCATCAGGCTAGTGTTCATGTCCACAGTACGGACAGGACTTATCGCCCAGTTCTATTGATGCTCCGCAGTTGGCGCAGAATTTTATTTCTTCGACAAGCTTCTCTTTGTCCTCAGATGTTAGCTTGTGCTCTTTTATTCCTAGTTTCTTCATTCCGGCCCTCAGCTCATCCTCTGTCATATCCTCAACCGATTTCCCGACCTCTTCTTCGACTTTCTCAAGATCATCGAAGGGCAACTTGATGACTTTGGGAGTGCCTGAAATTGCGACGACCACCATCGAGCCAATTAATACGCGTCTCCAAACACTTCCAATCAACCCCCGCTTCAGAACAAAGCGACGTCTTATAACATCTCTTAGCCTAAAAATCCCCGGACTCATTTTGACACCTCTAAATCTTTTACTTAATTTGCTGCCCGCAATAAGGACAGAATTCACAATTCATTTCTATTGAAGATCCACATTCAGGACAAAATCTCACTTCTGCATCGATCAACTGTCTATCCTTAGAAGTCAGTTTGCCCTCTTGGATTCCCAACTTCTTCATTCCACCCCTCAGCTCTTCCTGTGTCATTTCTTCGGCCGATTTCCCGGTTTCTTTCTCAACTTTCTCAAGATCCTTCGATTGAATCTTGACAACCGTCGGTCTCATTGCAGCAGCGCCGGCGGCAATCAGGAGTATCCAGGAACCGAAGATCATACGTCTCCAAAAGCGGCCAAGTATCCATGGTCTTAGGATTCTGGGACGTCTGAAGAATCTCCTTCTAAAGAATCTGGGACTCAGCTAAATTCTCCCTCCAAAGCAGCTCTTTCAGTTACTATTCAAAATCCAGCCTAATAAAGCTTAATAATCAAGGGTCGATTGAATTGCTCCGATGAAAGAGTCCTGTGTCAGGACTAAAACCGTACTTCAAATCCCGGAAAGAATGTTCTGGGACATATTAGAATTTGCTGGCATACGTGCAAACCTTCATCTCAAGAGAATCGAGGAAAAGGCTTACGAATACATGTCTTGAGAAGCATGGGCATACTTCAAAGGTTTCCTATTCGAAGAAAAAGACACTAGCTGATTCCTTAAGAGGTATTTCCACAAAAAAAAGAGGAAAGATAGTACCCTAGGTGCTTGCAGGACCGCCAATTATGCCCTTCCTGTTCAACAAGTACATAACAGCTAGCCCTACGCCTATGCCGGCCGGTAGACCTATAGCTAGTCCTAAGGGGAAGCCCAATCCAACAGCACTGCCAATGACTTCCACTTCAACAAAGCCCCCATACTCAAGAAGATCATCAATGTATATGTAGACTGGACCAGAAACAACCGGAACAATATC
>JBHLPL010000125.1:0-4738 GCA_048939465.1 Promethearchaeota archaeon
GGCAAATATCAGAGAGTATACTTGTATCCGAAGTTCATCTTGTATTCCAGCAATCGAAATGAGAAAGAGGATCATGATACCGTTCAGTATCGCCCACCATTTTGGGGCTTGGCTGTCATCTGTAGATTTGAAATACGTGAAACCCCACCAAATTATGTCAAGTAGAAATAAGAACATGAACCATGTTATAAAACTCTGCAAGTTCTGAATGCTGGAAGCAACGGCATATAAGATAACTCCTTGTATGGCAAGAGCGAAAAAGTCAATTAAAGGGGCGCCTTTCTTCGATGATGCATGACCTTGTTTGTAGGATTTGAGCAGATATATGGAGGCACCATGATAGAATGGAACAACCGTCACAAAGAAGGCGCCAAATAAGGCTAGGTTCCTCTCATTCAGCTCAAATGGGCTTATGGCTATGCCGCTTGGTGCTACTGTGATACCTATTGCTGTGGTCAAGGCAAGGGCAACTACTACTCCATATAGATCTAGTAACACTCTCACAACATCTTTTGATAAATCATCGTTTTCATCTTTCTGTGGCATGGTCGATCTGCTCCTCAGGTCTAATTTTAGACAATTGGGTTATTTATTTCTTAAACTCGACATAATCATTTGTGTCAACAGCAGGCGTCGACTTCCTTATGTGATTTCGCATTGGTTTCAGGTGGGTAAGGACACTCAAGCATCTTTTGCCCGCTTTTGAATTACATTTTGAATCAATTATAGCTTTTGCACTTAAGCACATGAGCAATAATCACCCTTTTTAATGAGTTTAGCTGGTCAACTCTGTACGAAACCTCCATTTTTTCGCGAGTGCATGTTCGATTTCTCGGAGAATGACAAAGTATTTTAAGCTTGATCAGTGACAATATGAAGTTCACCCAAAACCAGGAAGAGTGGGCTAGGTTTGAGAAAGGCCGATTTTGTCAGTTTCCGAGAACTATGTTCTGATAGAAAGGGTTCGGAATATTCTACCCATGGATTACACTCCTATCCTGCACAGCTTATCCCTCAGATTCCACGCTATTTCTTACAAGAAATTAGCAGAAAGAATGAAGAGTCGACAGTTTTGGATCCTTTTTGCGGTACTGGGACTGTAATGGTTGAGGCAATGCATAACGGGTGGAACTCGGTAGGAGTAGAGATAAACCCGGTCGCAGCGTTAATAGCAAAGGTGAAGACAACTGCAATTCGTGAAGAGATCTTGAAGGAGGAACTTGACTCCATAATCAGTCTATTTGATGAACTGAACGAGGATGAAGTTGAACTTCCTGAATTCCACAACAGAGACTATTGGTTTAGTAAGGGGAGCATTCGCATTCTGGCAAAAATAAGATACTGCATAAGCTCTATCTCGAATAGAGATGTAGCTGATTTCTATAAGGTGGTCTTCTCATCAACGATCAAGGCCGCATCTAACGCGGATCCAAGAATATATGTGCCTGTTCTTCCCAAACCTGAATATGAAGAGGAAGCTCCTGATCCATGGCCCTTGTTCGTAGCCAAGGCAAGAAAAAGCATCCAGAGTCTTGTGGAGTTTTCTAAAATGATCAGCAACACGAAGGCTTCTTGTGACATTCATTGTGAAGATATTAGGGGCTTCGATGTAGACGTCCCAGATGTGGATTTAGTGATATCATCCCCTCCATATATCAGCGCTCAAAGGTATGTAAGATCTACCAGACTCGAAGCATATTGGTTGGACTATGACAAAAACGAACAACTGGAGGCTCACAAGAAATCTATTGGCACAGAAAGAGTGAGTAAGAGATACTACGTAGAAATGCATCGTACCGGTCTTCGGGACTTGGACCGTATATTGAGAAAGATATACAAAAAAAACAGAGAACGCGCAGGCATAGCAAGCAAATACTTCGTCGAAATGAAAGCTGTCCTAAGAAAGATATTCTCAATGCTTAGTCCAAAAGGCATACTTATACTAGTCGTGGGCAGCAATACTGTGGCCAATTACAAAGTGAAGACATTCAAATTCTTGATGAACATGTGTGAAGACATTGGCTTTTCGGTAGAGAGAATCATGATGGACAGAATCAACTCAAGAGGTCTAATGACCCGGAGGAACAAAACCGCAGGCATGATAGACTGTGAGTGGGTAATTCAGATGAGGAAAACATAGCATGTTTCATGTGAAGTATGAGCAATTGTGGGCTGGCGATGAATTTCTGAGTCGCCTAGAGGAAAAAGCAAAAGCGGAGATCAGAACTCGAGGATATGGTTCAGCGGCTCAGGTTGATTCAGATCTCTCCAATCCGAAGTGGTTTTTGGCGATTAATGATATCGCCTATTCCTATTGTCCAACTAATAGGTACTTATACTTCAGAAAGATTGAGGGCAAGAGACCTGTTCCTACGTGGGAAAGCTACAAAGGCCGAGTCCTAGATGAATTGTTGCCAGAGATATACAGAAGAACACTGGATTATTCAGTCAGAACCTCTCTTCAGAACCTAAAGATCGCCGAAGAGGTTCAGCGGTCACTTCTAGAAACCATTGATACGTATAAAACCGATCTCAGCTCGGATAGCTTGCTAAATCCTCCTTCACCAGATGAAGTTGATGAATTCTTCGAGGGTCTTCAAAAGCTATGTACCTATGAAGCCGCAATGGCGGGAGCTCTGCTTGACTATCGAATATCAAATCTGTACGATATAAATGTTGAAACCGAATTTAGAATTCTTTTTCCGTTCGATTTCAAACTCAAAATCAGTTCACCATCCCTAGGCATATCCGGATCTGCTGAAGTCGATTTTCTGTTGAAAGAGTCAATTCTAGGCGAAATAAAGAGTACTAAATGGTACGAATTCTACAACGTTGGCTTGGCAGGCTACGCCTTGGCCTATGAAGCTGATCGGAAAAAAGACGTCAATCTGGGGGTCATAGTATGTCCGCTTTTTAGAAGAAATCGGAATATCCCTATTTACAAAAACCTAGCGAACATAAAGATTATTGCAGAACCATGGAGGAGAATGTTTCTTGCCAAGAGAAACAGGCGAATCGAATTGATCAAGAAGGGAGAAGATCCGAACAAACCAGATGACTCTTCCGACTGTGTTGGATGTGGATTCCACAAGGAGTGTTGGGACAATTAGCATACCTGCTATTAAGCTGAACCCAAAAGACATACCGGATATACTGAAGATAATCAAACATGAAGAGCCGGCAGTCGCTAGAGAGAAGATTCATCAGCATCTGCTCGCTGAGTCACCAACTGGATCAATCAGTTTCCGAAACGCGGTCTATGCGTTATCATTCCACACCCTAAGGGTTTTGAAACTCATAGAAGGAAGAGGCGATAAGCTTCGCCTTAGTGTCGACGGACAAATACTGCTAAATGCATATGTTAACAAGGGAATTGATAGCTTCAAGAAAGAAATGGCAAAGATAGTTGCCAGAGTAGACCGGGAAAACGCTAATGTATTAGAATCTGTCAAGAGAAGTGGTAACAAGGTTTTCGATGCGCCGGAGGTTGAAAGGCAGCTGATAAATATGGGAATTGATTCACCTTCTCGAGGTGGCAAACTTACAAAGTGGCTGCGCCTCCTTCAATATGTTAGATTTATCGACAGGATTGACGGCGACTACAAATATAACGAATATCAAGTAATGGCTATAGACAGAGGTCTCGAGAGAATATCCACAAAAGCTTTTTTCAAAGTACTTAAGAATTCATACGACATCCTGAGGAGAAGTAGAAGGGGAAATCCGTATATTCCTATACCAGAAATTCAAGACTCTGTTTGCCGTAGACTTCTCGACCAAGGATTTACGACCTTTGATTTCAGAAATTACTTAAGGCAATTATATAACAAGAAGATTGATGGATGCCGAATATATTTTTCCAAGCCAGGCGCACGTGAGGCTAATGGATTAAGAATAAATGACAACTATTACTATTATATAGCGATTTTCGGTGAATAGGATGTCGTACGAAAAATATTACTTCAAAAGAGAGCCGTTCTTACCGGATCTAGATGTAAAGATGCTGGGTCGTGGAAACGAATGGAACCAAATCGAAGCATTCCTCAATGAAAGTCTGGCAGGCAATAGAATCCGTTCGTTTCTTGTTATTGGAGATTATGGTTTTGGAAAGACCTTTACGCTGAACAAAATCCGAGAATCCATAGAAGCACCAGAGTCGATCATCAGGAATGCTGATAAGACATTATGCGTTCAAATAGTACTCGCAGAAACAGAACCGGCAGGAAGTATTTCCCATGAATATATTACAAAAATCTTCTATAGCATTGGCAAGGAAGCGCTTTTCAAAATCTCAAAGCAGGCGCCAAATGCAGACCTCGCTGGTTTGTCCAGAAAGTTTGACACGATCGCAAACGCTCTCATCAATGAAAAGGAAGAAGCATTCTATTGGCTAATTGGAGAGACCTTAAGTACAAGTGAGAAACGCGAAATAGGAGTTAGAAGGAAATTCGCACCAACTGAATCGCTTAGTATCCTTATGAATTTCCTGAGATTCTTGAAGATTTGCGGCTACGAAAATGTGTTGGTCCTGTTGGACGAGTTCGAATATGCAGTTAATGTGTATTCTGAACAAAAACTGACAGCCTTGTTTCACACCTTCAAGAACATTTATGATCGTTTCATTGAACGCGGTTCAGAATACTATTCAAAGCATATACAGATTATCGCATTAACGCCTAAGGGATATGATGTAATAAATGACCTGGAAAGAAAGTTAAGAAAAAGAACGGGCGGTGGT
>JBHLPL010000042.1:0-15180 GCA_048939465.1 Promethearchaeota archaeon
GTCCCCAAGAAATACATTACTGTCTGCAGAAATACATAGACCCGCCGCCGTTGTACCCTTCCCAGAGGTAAAAAGTCCTCTCGGCGCAAGACGTGCTACATACATAAGTAACTGGCTCTTTGCTGTCCCAGGATCACCCACGAGAAGGACGTTTGGCTCTCCTCTTATCTTCATACCATCGGGAAGAACCTTTGGAACCCCTCCAAATAGTTGCAGTGCAATAGCTTCCTTTATTGGTTCATTGCCAAAAACCGAAGGTGCAATGGATGCCACAACCTTCTGATGAATCCACTCATCCTTAGACAAATCTATGATTACCTTTTCTTCATCCGGAGTGATTTCAACTTTTTCTAGTTCTTTTTCCGATACGTCCACATAGTTTGTGTCCAAGAATACATCAAAGGTTTCGAATTCTCTGCTTCTTTGTTTTGAAGGGTTCGATCTTAAGAGTCCTATTATGGCTATGCGATCCCCCGGTCTGGCAACATCCACAAGATCCCTTCTTAGGATAGCATCCAGGGTTCGTGGTAGCTGTCCTGGCGGCAGCTCCTCTGGCCTCTCCTGAATCCGAATCTTTTGCCAGTCTATGAATTTCGACATCTCTTCCATAAGGCTGAACGGTCCTTTGCGTCCACAATTGGGACTATCACATACCGGTGGCGGTCTGATGGGCCCCCCTTCCTGAGCCCTTAATGTTATTCTTCCACACCTTTGACACTGAAACGCAGCTTCGATGATTTGTGGTTTGACTTCGCTAGCTCTGGTGAGGATGCCGTCTACCATGATGAACTTTCCTATATGCTCGGCTCTTAATCTTCTTAATGAAATGTGATTTGTGGTAGGCAGGTTCTTAAATCTGCCAGAGAACCTATCCCCCTTCTTCTCGACACGCTCAACGTACTCCTTTTCATCTATCTCTATTACGTTTTTCACAGCTTTGGAGGATGCTTCAATGTGCTTTTCTGGTTTTTCGAGCATACTCTTACCGAGTTCTGGGTCAAATTTGAGCAAATCATCAAAATCAATGACAAGAGAAATATCACCCATAACTGGCATCTGACCTATCTTTTCGCGGTATATGGCTCTGCCTTTCTCATCCTTATAGGTCTTATAGAAATTCTCAAATCTTTCTACGGGATCAACTTTAAGCTCCATATTCTCCACACCTAAAGAATCATTGAACTCCAATCTCTTATTAGCTTAGCTAACCTTTCGTAAAGCCATAATTCCTCGCTGGTCATTGTTCCGGTAAGGCTTGGATGAATATCTTTCAACGCCATTTTTACCATTTTTGAAAGACGAGCGGAAATTAGATCGCGCACAGGCACTTCTATCTGTTCTAGCTTTTGTGATGTGATTGGGGTAGGTTCCTTCTGATTTCTTTCCTTTAGGCTTCTCAACTTCTTTCTTATCTCAAAATAGAAGTCCTCATCCAATTCTCCAAGCTTAACATCAGAGGTCTCTTTCCACAGGATGTTGTGTAGTTTAGAAACGTCTATTTCTTTCTCATCCAGATACTCTGCGATACCATTTTCTACCAGTATGTCGGCTTGCCATCTTGGGATTTCCATTCTGTCTCCTTCTCTAAGCGGCCCAAGTGCTTGACCTGCAACATTAATCTTATGATGCTCCTTCTTGATTATGATTCTTTCTGGCCTATTCTCGTGTTCGAAACCAAACCTCTCTGGGTTGAACTCCAATGATCTTCCCTCCAGAATATTAGTGAAAAATAAACATTATAAAACCTAACCCTTCATAGTCAGATTAAATATAAATCTGCCCCCTAAAACATCTCGCAGGAATGAGCTATGAATGAAAGCTATCTAGAATGCCCTCAATGTAAAACCAGCTATGGGGCCTTCCCCCCCAGGTCCAAGTGCTCAGATTGCGGGTCAGCCTTGGAGTATCAATATGACTACGAAGCACTTAGGCCTGTCGTATCTTTGAAGGGAAGCATAAGCTTCTGGCGTTATGCTTCATTATTGCCCGAAGTAAAAGCCAAGTACAGGATCTCGTTAGGAGAAGGTGGGACGCCCGTAATAGCAGCAAAACGACTTGCAAAAGAATTAGGTCTTGTGCGATTGGCACTTAAAGATGAGACAAGAAATCCCACGAATTCCTTTAGGGACAGAGCAGCAACACTTATGATCTCCAATGCATTTGAATATGGTCACAAACACGTAATCTGTGCCTCTAATGGAAACCTGGGTGCATCTGTTGCCGCTTATGCCGCCAAAGCAGGTCTCAAATGTAGCGTCATCGTACCTCGGAAGGTCCACGTTGGAAAGCTTGCGCAAATGTATGCCTATAATGCACTAGTTACTACAAAAGGCGACATTGTGGATGACTCTATAGAACTGGCAGAAAAACTGGCAAGAGAAGAGGATTTGTACCAAGCTACGGATGGTCTAAATCCCTTAACTATCGAATCCCAGAAGACAATAGCATTTGAGATCTCGGAGCAAATCGATATTCCTGACTGGATAATTGCTCCTATGGGAAGCGGGGGTACGGTATATTCCATTTGGAAAGGCTTTAGGGAACTTGAACTGTTGGCTCTTTCTGAGAAGCTGCCAAGAGTAGTTGGAGTTCAGGCTGAGGGGTGTGCACCCATAGTGAGGGCTTTTGAGAGGAACGGTAGGATCGAGAGTCTCTCCAAAGTGGGAACAGATGCTCTTGCCATTCTTGTAAAACAACCGTTGAGCGGTGAACGGGCACTAGAGGCAGTCAGGGAATCTGGTGGTCTTGCCACCTCGGTATCCGATGAAGAGATACGAAAAGCCGAACGTCTTATTGCTCAATCGGAGGGACTTTTCTCTGAACTAGCTAGTGCTGCGACAATATCTTGTGTTCAGAAGTTGGTGGCAGATGGAACAATCGATTCTCAAGATCGGGTTGCTTGCTTAATCACTGCTAGTGGTCTAAAGGCCCCCTATGTCCTTGAAGCTCTGATTAGGCATCCAAAAGCTATTGGGATGAGGGGGAAAGTAAGCGTAAAGCTTAGAGTCCTTCGTCTTCTTGAATTGGGCAAGTCCTACGGCTACCTAATTTGGAACAGCCTAGGCCGCTCTGTAAGCCTTCAGGCAGTCTATCAGCATTTGACTGAGCTGGAGGAGAAGGATTTGGTATCTTCTAAGGAGGAAGGTAAACGAAAATATTACAGAATCACTAATCGCGGGAAGCGAGTTTTGAACGCTTTAGAGGAACTTGCTATGCTTTTCTGATATGGTGATCTTCTGCTTCTAGCACAAGTGTTATATACAAGTTATAATTTTATTAAAGTTTGAACTTGTATATACTGGTGAAGTATATGGGAATAATTGACATCATCCGTGAAAAAACCCCGCGATATCCTGCCAGCTTAAATATAGCCCTTATTGCCGTTTTCACACCCCTTACGACCGCCTTAACGATGTTTATTCAAGTTCCTGTTCCTGCCACTGAAGGGTACATCAACATAGGTGAGGTCGGCGTCTTTCTATCTGGTCTGCTCTTGGGTCCAGTGGGAGGTGCGATAGCAGGAGGTGTTGGTTCTGCGCTCGCAGATTGGGTCACAGGTTGGGTCATTTACGTACCTTGGACCTTCGTGATTAAGGGTATGGAGGGATTAATAGTTGGACTCTTTAGCAGAAGAAGGACAGCTTTCAATGCAGTTGTAGTCATTGCAGCTGGCCTTTGGATGGTTGCAGGCTACTTCCTGGTTGAAGGGTTTTTACTATGGGGGGTCGCAGCCGCAGCGATAGAGATTCCTGGAAACCTAGTACAGGTCGGTGTTGGAGCAACTATTGCTTTGCTTGTTGCTACCCTAGTTAGGCCGGCAATGCCATTTCCCAAGGAAGGTCCTCAAGAAAAGGAAGAGCCTACGACGAAGAGCTAGCAGTTGCCCGACATTCTCAAATCTCCTATCTTATTTTGGAACCTTGATTGTAAAATTGACGTCAAAATAAAATAAGAAGATTCCACTTCTGAAAAATTTAAATATATAACTGCGTTATAATATTTGGAGATTGGTATTCATATGGACTTTCAAGAATTAAGAAGACAACTGCCGGATATCTTTGAACGGGTAAAGAGGGATGTTGAAGACGAGACCGGACACCATCGAGCTGGTCTTGCTCTTGGCCTCGTAGAAATGGGTATGTTTCGAGGTGGATTCATCGGCGGAATGTTCTTCTCCGGTGGAACAATGATCTTGATGAATAGAACACCTCTGCGGATAATCATGGCAGAGCAACCTGATGAAGTCGTCTGGGCCTACAATTATCACATTCTGTTGCATGAGTACCTACATTCACTGGGCTTTATGGATGAACGTCAGGTCAGAGCACTCACGATCGGAATCAGTCGAAGTGTTTTTGAAGATCCTGGGCATCCTTCAGTAGTCCTTGCTGAGAGGGGCATAGGCGCCTTTTTCACGAACTTACCGTTGATCTACGCTCCCCCTGGATTTAGTCCCAAAGGACTGCACATCGATGTCGTGAAGGATTTTGATAAAGGGAGTCAGACCTACTTCAGTTGAGCTGCAGTCCATTACTGAGACTCATTACTCCCAGAATTATGGCCGTGAACCGTCTCTGCATATGCAAGGTAGTCTGTTCTCAATTAGCCTCTGCCAGTTCGAAATCCATGACGCGAGATTCCTCTTTTATCCACCGTCCTCGTCCTGTCGTTCTAAAAAGCAGTGTGAAGATTATCCCACCCATGAATCCGCCTATGTTGGCCGTGTTTCCAAATACATAGAACGTACCGAAATTTATCACAAGAAGCGTAAACGCCAACTCGAATAATATAATGACTACCACAAAGAACCAAGCAGAGATCCTAGCTGTCCTTATCACAGTACGATAATACATGGTGCCATAATACTCCCTGGCCAGATAATATATCTTAAGCTTTCTTTTTGGAAAGAAAAAGGCATAGGCTGCCATGATTCCGAATACGGCTCCCGATGATCCCCAAGCTGGGAGGTCCATTGCGGGGGTAAGAAAGGTCACAACTAGGGCTGAGTGAAATAGACCTCCTATGACTCCACAGAACAGGTAGAATAAGAGGAACAGGACGTTTCCAAAGACATTTTCAGCATCATCTCCAAAAAGGCCGAGCAGGAACATATAAACTCCAATATGAATCAGACTGAGTGGCCACCCGTCATATAGGCCCACGTGCAAGAATATTGATGTTATTAGTGCGTGAAGATTCTGCCCATTCATGAGCTGAGACGGTATTAATCCGAAGTCATTCTTGAGAAACGCGTATATCTCTGGACTTATGTTTTCAACAAAATACATTGCCAGGGTAATAATTATTATCGCATAGGTGAAGAATGGCTTCGTTACCTTACGAAGTTGCTTTTCTTCGGTCGGTAATGCCAACTCCCCTCATCTCCAATCGTTAAATTCCCACTGATCGTCAAATTCCCACTGATATTAGCCACACTTATCATATTTTACTATCGACTAGACTATCCATCTCTGTAATTCTGGTGATTGTTTGAGGGTCCTCCATCCCCCACTCCGAGCCCCTCGTCCGGCTGCTTTCAAAAATGAGGCAAGAATGTCATTTCTTCTTCCCACTTGCCAGAGGCAGCATCAGTATTCTTCTACACGGAAATAATACTCATCTGGAAGCTCCTTCTTTTCCTTCCAAGGTCCTCTCCCGGTCAGCTTGAAAATAAGGGTAAACGCTGCTCCTGCAATGAATCCCCCTACGTGAGCTGTGTTTGCTATTGAAACGGAGAGACCAAGAGTTATTGAAAATATGGAATACATGACTTCGATTGCTACCAAGAAGGCCACCGCAGCGAGTGCAGGTAGTTGCACAGGGTAATAATACATGAACATCATGAGTCTCCTTTTCGGAAATGCGAGCGCGTAGGCTGCCATAACTCCGAATATGGCACCGGAGGCTCCTATAGTCGGGATATTTGCCATACCAGGCAGGAATAATACAGTTATCGCCGAATGAAACAGACCGGCTATGATCCCGCAGAATAGGTAGAAGGTGAGAAACAGGGGCGATCCAAAGATCCCTTCGGCATCATCCCCAAAGATGAATAGAATGTACATATTCATGAAGATATGAAGCAGCCCGTAGTAGCCCTCGTAAATACCAGCATGAAGAAACATGGATGAGAGCAGTGTAATTAGGTTTTGCCCACTCATTATCTCCGCAGGTCTAAGGCCGTAGTTATTCACCGCGAAAAGATAGGTACCAAGATCTAGGTTTTCAAAAATGTACACTATTATGTTAATCAAGATAATTGAGTACGTAACAATAGGTCTTATTTTCTTACGTCCAGGCTCCGCTTCAAATATCACCTTTCATACACCTGCGGGAATCACTTTCCAAATGTTTGGAAGGTTATTATTTCTGCCCTATTTAAACTTTTTAAGCCATTGAATTTGTACTTCAGAGCACGGTTACGGATTTAGCAAGATTCCTGGGTTGATCGGGGTCATGCCCTCTCAGCACTGCCGCATAATAAGCAAGCAGCTGCAGAGGAACAACATAAGGTATCGGGGCTAATGTTTCTGGAACTGCCTTTGGTATATTAAATACCGTGTCTGCTATACCTGCCACTTCTTTGTCACCATGCTCAGCTACAGCTATTATTCTTGCTCCTCTTGCTTTCATTTCCATGATATTCCCGATAATCTTATGATGGGTTTTATCCGGAGGAGTTACGAAGACGACAGGAAACCCTGTCTCCACAAGAGCTATTGGACCATGTTTGGATTCTCCGGCTGGATAACCCTCTGCATGAATGTAAGAGATTTCTTTGAGTTTTAAAGCCCCCTCCATGGCTGTGGCCATGTTGATTCCTCTTCCAAGGAAGAGGAAGTCAGGACTCTTTGCATATTCCTTTGCAGCCGTTTTGACCGCATTCTCTTCTCTTTTTATCACCCTTTGGACGATTTCTGGTAAGCCTTCCAGGCCTCTCATCGACTCTTTAAACTCTGAATCGACTAAAGTCCCCGCGTAATTGGCAAGGTGTAGGCTGATGAGTCCCAAGCTGGCCAGTTGAACTAAAAAAGTCTTTGTGGCAGCAACACCTATTTCTGGACCCGCGTGAGTGTAAAACACCTTATCTGCCCTTCTGGTAATTGAGCTCCCGATGGTATTTGTTACGCAAATTACCTTTGCCCCCGTCTCTCTGGCATGTCTTAGTGCCACAAGAGTATCTGTGGTCTCTCCAGATTGGCTGACGGCTAACACGACTGAGTTCTCGTTAATTGCTTTCCCAACAGCGTCTGAAAATTCTGAAGATATTACTGCTTGAGCAGGAGTATTTGTCAACTCGGCAAACATGTATTTGCCAGCTATCCCTGCATGATTTGCTGTCCCTGCGGCGGTAATATAGATATCATTCGCATCGTGTAACATCTTAACGACTTCATTCAAAGTTTCTCTCTTCGCTCTCAGCGTATCCCTCAGTGCTCTAGGCTGTTCATGAATCTCTTTGAGCATAAAATGCGGAAATCCGCCCTTTTGGGCCATTTCTACCGTCCATGATACAGCCGAGGGATTTCTTGCAATCGGTTTTTCATCTAAAATGGATTCGATTCTGTAACTGTTAAGCGTAAGTGTAACAACCTCCCCATCATGAACGAATACGGCTTTGTTCGTCATCGGCAGAAATGCAGGAATATCAGATGCACAAAACGCCGCTCCATCTTTAACTCCCAGAACCAAAGGACTTTCGTTTTTAGCGCAAATCAATTTATCGCTTTCGCCAACGTACAGAGTAACTATTGAATAGAAGCCTTCTAATTTCAGCAAAGCCTCCTTGACCGCTGTCTTTAAATTACATCCCTTTTCAATCGCTTCTTCAATTAGATGGGGGATTACTTCAGTATCTGTTTCAGATCTAAAGCGGTGCCCTCTTTCCTCAAGTTCTCTTCTCAATTCTGCAAAGTTCTCAATGATTCCATTGTGCACAACTGCGATTTCTTCCGTGCAGTCCACTTGGGGATGCGCATTTTCCCTTGAAGGAGCACCATGTGTTGCCCATCTAGTATGTCCAATTCCTATGTTACCTTGCAAACCGTCAAGTTTGAGTCTTGCACTGACTTCATCAATCTTTCCCTTATCCTTTTTGATTAAGAGTCTGCCGTTGTGAACAGTGACTAATCCGACGGAGTCGTAGCCGCGGTATTCCAGTCTTTTTAGAGACTCTCTCAGTAGTGCGGCTACTTCCCCTTCTTCCAGTAGGATTCCAATTATCCCACACATGGTTGATGTGGTCTCCAGACATTTGCTTCAGTCTTGTTGATCCTAAATAAGCAACTTAAATAAACCTTATTAAGATCCTTTGCTTGAGATTTCTGATATCTTATTAACATCGCCCAACAGTTATTAATTTGTTGGACGCTTCTTAAAATACGTAAAATCACAAAATTTATAAAGTTGGTTTATGCCACTATCTTAGCCAAACAAGTCAAGAACCTCAATAATGAATAAAAAAGAGCTATTGGAGGGAAAAAACTTATGTCTGATAAGAAGCCCCACCTAAACCTAGTCGTCATCGGCCACGTAGACCATGGCAAAAGTACCCTAATGGGGCACGTGCTTTTCAAAACCGGTGCAGTAACCGATGCTGAGATGCGCAAGTTAGAATCCCTTGCTACCGAATACGATAAATCAAGCTTCAAGTTCGCATTCGTACTTGACCGTTTAAAGGAAGAACGCGAAAGGGGTCTGACTATTGATCTGTTCTACAAGAAATTCGAAACCGAAAAATACTACTTCACGATCATTGATGCTCCTGGGCACAGAGACTTCATCAAGAACATGATTACAGGTACAAGCCAGGCAGACGGCGCTCTTCTTGTGGTGTCAGCAAAGAAAGGTGAATTCGAAGCAGGAATAGGTCCCGGCGGACAGACTCGTGAGCATGCTTATCTAGCTCGTACGCTAGGAGTCGATCAGCTGGTTGTAGCCATAAACAAGATGGATGACCCGTCAGTGAAGTGGGATCAAAAACGATTTGAGCAGGTCAAGGAAGGCGTTCTAGACATGCTTAAACCCATCTACCAGAAGAAGGTCGAAGATATAAACTTCGTTCCGGTATCTGCATGGACTGGCGATAACTTCACAGAACTCAGTGACAAGATGCCCTGGTATAAAGGCCCAACATTAATCGGAGCTCTTGATCTACTGCATGTTCCCGAAAAACCGGTCAAACTGCCTCTCCGTATTCCAGTTGAAGCTGTATTTACAATAACTGGAGTTGGAACAGTCCCATGCGGTCGAGTCGAAACTGGTGTACTCAAAGTCGGAGACAATCTCATATTTGAACCAACAGGAAAATCTGGTGAAGTTAAGACTATCGAGATGCATCACGAATCTCTTCCTTCAGCAGGACCTGGTGACAACATTGGCTTTAACATGCGTGGTCTGAGCAGAGCCGATATTCGAAGAGGGGATGTGGCTGGTCATTCGACAAAGCCTCCAACAGTCGTAAAGGATTTCACTGGTCGTATCCTTGTTCTGAGTCATCCAACTGCTATTGCGAAGGGATATACTCCAGTAATTCATGCCCATACTGCCCAGATAGCATGCAAGTTCGAGGAAATAATAAGCAAATTTGATCCGAAAACGGGAGCAAAAGTCCAGGACAAACCCGACTTCATCAAGACTGGCGATGGAGCTCTAGTCAAAATGGTACCCACAAGACCGATGGTACTTGAGAAGACAAAAGAAATTCCTCCGCTTGGTCGATTCGCAATCAGAGATATGGGACGGACTGTTGCGGTAGGTGTGGTCGAAGATTTGACGCCCCGTTAATAAACTAAACCGTATTTCTTCCTTTGTTTTTTTGAAGCAAAGATTCTAAAGCGTATATAATGAGGAAACAGGGATGCCCCAAAAAGCTAGAATCAGAATTTCAAGCACTGATCGAAAGATGTTAGATGGCGTATGTGGGCAGATTAGTTCAATCACCAAAAGGACAGGTGTGCGCATATCCGGCCCGGTTCCGCTGCCTACGAAGAAACTCAGAGTTCCTCTACGTAAGACTCCATGTGGCGAAGGAACAGCTACGTGGGAGAAATGGGAATTGCGTATCCATAAAAGACTCATCGATATTGATGCTGATGAGCGAACCATGCGTCAAATAATGCGCATACGCATTCCGCCGAAGGTTTTTATTGAAGTCGAGCTCCTATGAGCAGACTCTTATTCATAAAAGAACGCCTCTCTGTTTCTTGCCCCGAATACATAGGTTAATCTATAATCTTAATAACCATCTGTAGGTAAGATATTACTCCAAAACGTTTCACTGCTCATTGATATTGCAGATTGAAGGAGGGATAATAAACATGGGCATTCCCGTTTTCGCAAAGGATTCTCCAGGCGAGCAAGTTCTTCTGTGGGGGAATGAGGCCATAGCCAGAGGTGCTATCGAAGCTGGCGTGAATGTTGCGGCATCTTATCCGGGTACCCCCGCTTCCGAAATTCTGACAAGTCTAGCGAGGGTGGCCAAAGATTTTGACATGTATGCTGAGTGGTCTACAAATGAGAAAGTTGCCATGGAGGTTGCCATTGGAGCTGCCATTACCGGTTTGAGATCGATGGTTTCTATGAAACATGTCGGGCTCAACTGGGCTGCAGATCCGCTTATGTCCCTAAATCAATCTGGCGTCCGCGGTGGCATGGTTATCGTCACAGCTGACGATCCAAGCGCACACAGCTCTCAGAATGAACAGGACAACCGATTTTATGCCATGTTTTCTGAGTTGCCAATGTTGGAGCCGGCAGATCCCCAAGAAGCAAAAAACATGACTGCCGAGGCCTTCGACCTATCGGAAGAGTTAGAACTTCCTGTTATGATTCGGTCAGTAACTAGGTTAAGTCACTCAAGGGGCAACGTTACGTTGGGTCAAATAAGACCAACAAAGCAGAAGGCCGAATTCGTACGGGATCCCCATAGATGGGTTATGGTCCCCTCTTGGGCTCATCATAGACACAAGTGGCTCCACGAAAAGCAGAAACTAATTCAAGAGCTAACGCTGGCTCTACCTTACAATGAGCTAAGAATAAGAGGAAAGGAGTTAGGTATCGTTGGATGCGGTTCCGCCTCTAATTATGCGCTAGATGCCTTGAAGATTCTTGAACTTAACGATAAGGTTTCATACCTCAAAATCGGCGTTGCCAATCCGGCTCCTACTCCTCTAGTAAAGACTTTGCTACAGAGCGTAGAGAGAGTCCTAGTCTTGGAGGAAGTCGAGCCTTTTGTGGAGAGGAGGCTTAAAGAAATAGCCTATGACTTAAAAGCTAGTGTAGACATAAGGGGTAGACTGACCGGTGACTTACCTAGGGAGTGGGAGTTAAACGCTGAGCTGACCGTTTCTGCCATTTCTAAGCTACTGGAACTCGAACAGAATGAAAGCTTCGAGTTGTCGAAGAGAAGTAGTGATTTGATACCTCCAAGAAGCATTGTAATGTGCCCTGGCTGTCCTCATAGAGCAACCTTTTTTGCAATTCGCCGAGCAATCCGAAAACCGATTATTACGGGCGACATAGGATGCTACACTCTTAGTGCGTTTCCGCCGTTGGAGATGCAGGACACCTGCTTCTGCATGGGCGGAAGCATAGGCATTGGGATCGGTGTGTCCAAAGCGGGGGTTGAAAATCCCGTAATCGCAACCTTGGGAGACTCTACTTTCTTCCACGCAGGAATGCCTGCATTGGTCAATGCAGTATTTAATAAAGCGAATCTAACGATCATCGTTTTTGATAACCAGACTGTAGCTATGACCGGCTTTCAGCAGAGTCCAAGCGCTGGAAAAACAGCAATGGGCGAAACCACACACATAATAAGAATCGAGGAGATTGCCAGGGCATCTGGCATAGATTTTGTCGAAGTCATTGATCCTTTTGACATCGAGAAAAGCATCGAAGTAATTAAGAAAGCGGTAGAACACAATGGTCCCGCTGTTGTGGTTTCTAGAAGACTCTGTGCGTTGCTACAGACCAAAATCGATGAAAGAGAAGGAAAACCCAAGGTTCTCTATGCGGTTGATTCCGAAAAATGCACGGGTTGCAAAATCTGTCTACGTGACTTCGGCTGCCCTGCAATAGTGTGGGATGAAGGAATCGAGAAGACGAATGTTGAGCCGACGCTTTGCGTTGGATGCGGTGTTTGTGCTGAAATCTGTCCGTATCAGGCTTACTCCGAAGTGGAGGATTAGTACACGATGTCCCCCGTCAAAAGGCTTGAGGAATTCAATCTGTTAATTGCAGGTGTCGGCGGTCAGGGCATAGTTCTGGCCGCCACAATCTTAGCAAATGCCGCTGTAAAGAATGGAATAAAGGTGAGGGCGGCTGATACGTTCGGCGCAGCTCAAAGAGGTGGTCCTGTTCTGAGTCACATAAGAATGGGCAGTGAGGTCTACGGACCTTTAGTTCCTAAAGGACGGTGTGATGTTCTTTTGGGATTTGAGCCTATTGAGGCTCTGAGAGTAGGGGAGGAATATCTATCCTCCAGAAGTTATGTACTGATGAACACTAAACCCATCTTCTCAGTTGATGTAACAACAGGAAAAGCGTCCTATCCCCCAATAAGAAAAATCATCGATTCGTTAAGAGATATAACCAAAGATGTGGTAACAATAGAAGCGACCAGTCTTGCAGTAAGAACCGGGAACGTTGTAAGTACTAATGTTGTCATGCTTGGAGGATTGTCGGCAAGCGGTAGGATTCCTCTGGCGATTGAGGATATTAAAGACTCAATTAAAGAGATCATTCCTAAAGGCAAGCAGAAAATGAACTTGAACGCGTTTGATTTCGGAGTTAAGGCAATAAAGGAGAAGTTAGAAGAATCCAAATCAAGAAGACAGTGAGAAGATGCTTCTCATCGCTCCACATATGGACAGGAGGGACAAAAACGAAGAAACGAAACGATCGGTATTGGGATAAAGAGGTAGAGACGCTTCCTTTGCCAAGATTAAGAGATCTGCAACTCAAGAGATTGAAAAGTATAGTAAAATACGCATACGAAAATGTTTCCTTGTACAAGAGGAAGTTTGATGAAGCAGATGTAAAACCAGATGAAATCGAGAAGCTTGAGGACATCACAAGACTTCCATTTACTAGAAAGGAGGAACTGAGAGACAGTTACCCCTTTGGAATGGTCGCAGTACCTTTTGATAAAATAGTCAGGATTCACGCAACTTCGGGTACAACTGGAAAACCGACCGTCGCATGTTATACCAAAGACGATATTGAGACTTGGACCGACTTAATGGCAAGGTGCATGTATACCGCGGGAGTAAGGCAAGATGATATCGTTCAGAATGCCTATGGGTACGGGCTATTCACGGGAGCTTTAGGGTTTCACTACGGTGGAGAGAGGATAGGATCGACTATTATACCCACTGGCAGTGGAAACACGCAAAGACAATTGATGATAATAAAAGACTTTGGGACGACCGTTCTATGTTCCACCCCATCTTTTGCTGCATACTTGGCAGAAGTTGCGAGAGAGCAGGGTATGATCATGAGTGAAGATGCGAGAATAAGACTTGGATTGTTTGGAGCTGAAGCATGGTCTGATGAATTAAGGAAAAGAATAGAACAGGAATACAATATGGCTGCTATTGACTTCTACGGACTTGCAGAGATAATTGGTCCCGGAGTCTCGGTTGAATGTTACGAAAGAAATGGATTACACCTGTGGTCTGATCATTTCTACGCTGAGATAGTCGATCCCGCGACAGGCATTGTGTTGAATCCTGGTGAAAGGGGCGAACTGGTCATAACAACCTTAACAAAAGAGGGCATACCGGTAATAAGGTACAGAACGAAAGATCTGACAATTATTGATGAAGAAGAATGTAGCTGCGGTAGGACTCATCCGCGTATTGCACGAATACTTGGAAGATCGGATGATATGATAGTCATACGAGGGGTAAATGTGTTTCCAAGCCAAATCGAGCACGCATTAATCGGTATAAAGGGTGTTACCTTAAATTATCAGATAGTCCCAAAGAGAGCGGTCAGATTGGATGTTGAGATATTAGATCATCTTCTTGTGAGAGTTGAGCCTGAAGAAGAAATATGGGAGAATAAGAGGCTGGGGGATGAGCTTAAGAGAGAGATCACTGAGGAATTGAAAAGCGCCCTTGGTCTGAGAACGGAAGTTGAGCTAGCTGCTCCTGGTAGTCTTCCCAGATCAACTGGAAAGGCGAAAAGAATCGTTGAGGAGTAGGATTATTTGAACACAGTAGAAGCCTTTACCGACGCCCCTCGTTTCAAGTGGTTAGTTCTGGCTCTGACTAGTGCTTCTGCCCTCCTGGCATACATTCACGTTTTTATGTATCCGCCACTGATTCCGAGTTTCATCTCTGAGCTTGATATAACTTACGCTGAAGCGTCATTATTAATCGTGTCTTTTGGTTTTGCATATGCTTCCAGCGGAGTTGTTTGGGGACACATCATCAATCGCTACGGTGCTAGGTGGATTCTTTTGATCGGGCTATTTTGCATTTCAATTCCTCAATTTATCATCGGCTTATTGCCCCCTTTTTACATAATGATAGCACTCAGATTTATCCTTGGCCTCGGAGTGTCCAATATCCGTGTAACGGGGATAAGTTATCTGCATTCATGGTTCTTTTCTTCGGAGGTAAGCAAGGCAATAGGCATTTTCAACGCATCCGTTCTCGTAGGAATGTCAATTGCTCTTGCGACACCTCCTATTCTCCAGATCTATTTTGGGTGGCTATTCCCTTTCATGTTTTTTTCGCTGATTACCTTCTTCTTCATAATGGTCTTTGCTGCTTTAACGCAGAAAACACCTGGCTCAATGCAGCTAATGTTTGAGAAGAACTCAGAGAAGGAGTCGGAGGGGTCTCCCGGGTCTAACGAGTCTGTATATCGAAACCCCTCCGTCATAATACTGGGATTTATGGCATTCTCTCTATACTTCGCCGTCTACGCCGCCCTATCGTGGATACCATCTTACGTTTATGAGGTGGGTAATCTGTCTGAACTCGAAAGGGGTATCGTACTTCCCTTTTTGACTCTTGTAGGGATACCCGCTTCTTTGACAGGTGGATTCATTGGCGACAGAACTGGAAAGAGAGTCCTGGTTACGGCTGTGGGGTTGGGGATTAATGTTAGTATATTGATTCTTGCTGGCCCCCCGATAACAAACCTCGCCTACCTGCTGGGCACGCT
>JBHLPL010000004.1:0-739 GCA_048939465.1 Promethearchaeota archaeon
ATCAAGAACATCAACGTCTTTGATTCCCGCATACTGAACACCTTCGGATATTCCTTTCATTTCCTCTTTTTGCTCATCGGGAACCTTAGGTAAATATAACTCCTCAGCAATTTGTCTAAACTTACTCCATGGGATGTTATATTCTCTATCAAAGAAAATACCTAATATATTAACCGCATTCTTTACTTCGTTGGCAAGCAGATAGCCGTGCTGAAATCCCACCTGATAGGGTGTTCCTCGAAGATGTAGGCGCACCCATCCGTTTGCCGGACATTTAAAGGCACCGCATAAGAGTTCCTTAATTTTACTATTCGTTAAATTTCCCATTCCAAACACACTACCTTACTTATCTTAAATTGGAGATTGGGTACATTCGGCGGGAAACAGGTTTACCCATTTGGCCTATTAGACAATTTAGGGCCGTTTATATCCCCAACTAATGCATCTAATGAGGAGTTATTGTTTTTATAATTTTTCTATTGGATGGTAGAAGTAAATTGAAGGTGTGTCATTCATCTAAGTTGGATGCCAGATATATGTAAACTGGACGGATTGCCTGCCACAGATCCATTGGTTAGGGCCTCGTTAGATCGATTCGGAGCTTCGCAGAGGCCAGATGGGGCGCGGAGCAGTAAATAGGGAGTTGCTTATCGCACTATGTTTTCTAATACGCCAAAAACTGGATTTTGAGATTATAGAAAGCATTATTACCGACTTAATTCATAATTACTCTTACAAT